>JAFGBA010000381.1 GCA_016933395.1 Sedimentisphaerales bacterium
ATTTGTCCCTATCTGGGCGTGTCGCGGCGGGTGGATATGGCCTTCGGCATGGGCTGCGCCGTCACGTTCGTAATGACTATCAGCGGCACAGTGACCTGGATCATCAATACACAGGTGTTGTATCCGTTGGGTATGGATTTTCTCAAGTATATCGCCTTCATCATGGTTATCGCCAGTATGGTGCAACTGGTGGAGATGTATATTCGCAAGTTTTTCCCGCCGCTGTTTGAAAGCTTCGGGATTTTCCTGCCGCTGATTACCACTAACTGTGCGATTCTGGGTATCTGCCTGTTTATCGACTTATGGGGTTATGGTTGGGTTGAGGCGACGAAGACTTATTCCTGGTCCGGTTTTCTCGAAGCGTTGTTCGCCAGCATCGGCGGCGGACTGGGTTTTACGCTGGTAATCTGTATGATGGGCGGGATACGCGAACGGCTGGAATGGGCCGAAGTGCCTGACTGCCTCAAGGGGGCGGGCATTACACTGATTACCGCGGCGATATTGACCCTGGCGTTTATGGGCTTTTCGGGCATGATAAAAGGATGACGATGGTGCTGGATTTTAGTTGTAATATATTAGCCGCTTTCAGTGCGACCACAACGATATACGCGGGAGTCACCTTGCTGGTGATTGGTCTGGCATTTACGATTATTTTGAATATTGCCGACGCCAAGCTCAAAGTTCAGCAGGATCCCACCGTGGAAGCGATTCTTAATGCGTTGCCTGGGGCCAATTGCGGCGGCTGCGGCCTGGCCGGATGCAGCGCGTATGCAGAAGCTGTTGCTAAAGATCACGGTCTAATGGGCCGCTGCGGGCCGGGCGGGGAGGCGCTGGTAAAACAGATTGCCGCCATTCTTGGTATCGAGGCGGCCGCATCCGCCCCGTTACGGGCAATTGTGCATTGCGCCGCGAAGGCGGAAGATAAAATCAATACGTCTCGCTATCTGGGTGCACAAAGTTGTGCAGAGGCCCAGATGGTCGCCGGTCAGCAGGATTGTCCTTATGGTTGTTTGGGGCAGGGCGATTGTGTCCAAGCGTGCGAATTTGGAGCCATTACGATTATTGATGGCCTTGCCAAGGTGAATTACGCTAAATGTGTAGGCTGTGGCGCATGCGTCAAGGCATGTCCGCGGCAGATTATCGAACTGATTCCGCTCAAAGAGGATCCTACGCTGATTATTGCCTGCTCCAGTCTTGATAAGGCTAAAGAAGTTCGTTCCTATTGTAAGGTTGGTTGTATTGGTTGCGGTCTATGCGCTAAATTGGCGCCGACTGATTTTCAGTTACGGCAGAATCTCGCCGCCGTGGATTACGAAAAATACAATCCACACGGCGATACTTTCGGTAAAGCGTTGGGCAAATGCCCGCGGGCCGCGATGGTCTGGATCGGGACCAAAGAGTACATTCAAACTCCGGTAATGTAAAATGCGGTTTAGGCTCTTGTCGTATTACTGCAATGTTGAATAACCAACGTTTTGTTGATTTTGGAGAAACTCATGTCAACTTCTGTTATTCTTGAAAGTACAATCCCCGGTCGGAAACCGCGTCGGGGAAAAGTTCGTGATATTTACGATTTGGGCGATATGCTGTTGTTTGTGGCCTCGGATCGCATTAGTGCTTTTGACGTCATTATGGCCAACGGCATTCCCGACAAAGGAGCCATCCTGACGCAATTGTCGTTGTTCTGGTTTGAGTGGCTGGGCGGAACGATGAAGAATCATCTTATAACGGCCGATGTCGCCGAATTTCCTTCGCCGTTTTGCAACCACGCGGACCAGCTTGCCCGCCGCAGCATGCTGGTAAAAAAGACCGAGGTGTTGCCTGTGGAATGCGTGGTGCGGGGCTATCTGGCCGGTTCCGGCTGGAAGGAATATCAGCAAAGCCGCAGTGTTTGCGGCGTCAAGCTGCCCGACGGGCTGCGACAATGCGATAAGCTGCCCCAACCGATTTTCACGCCCGCGACCAAGGCCGAAATCGGCGAACATGATGAAAACATCAGCTTTAAACGTTCCGGGGAAATTCTTGGCGCTGACCGGGCGGCTTATGTGCGTGACAAGAGCATTGAGATTTACGTCAAGGCCGCTGATTATGCCGCCCGGCGGGGCATTATTCTGGCCGACACCAAGTTCGAGTGGGGCGTTGTCGGCGATGAGGTTATTCTGATTGATGAAGTGCTTACGCCGGATTCTTCACGCTATTGGCCCGCCGACGATTATCAGCCCGGCCGGGATCAGGAAAGTTTCGATAAGCAGTTTGTCCGCAACTATCTTGAAAGTATTGGCTTTAACAAGCAACCGCCTGGTCCGGTGTTGCCGGCCGATGTCGTTGAAGGCGCCAGGCGACGTTACATCGAAGCTTACGAACGACTCAGTGGAAAACCTTTTTGAAAGTGAGTCAAAATGTCTTGCCTTAAACGTGAATTGGTATTACCGATGATATTGATGGTCTGGTGCTGTCTGGCCGGTTGTGATCCCGCCGCATTGCAGACCAAAGGCGATTACACCGTTAGCTATTACTACACCCAAACCGAAGATAATCTTAGTCTGGCCTTGCGCCGCTATCAGCCCAAAAAACTCAGCGCCGAGAAAAACCCCGTCATCCTCTGCCACGGTCTTAGCTACAACCTGATGTTCTGGGATCTTAATGAGTCGGTGTCGCTGCCGCGTTACCTGGCGCAAAACGGCTATGATGTCTGGTCGCTTTCCTTGCGCGGCGCTGCGCCCAGCACCCAGCCCGTCGCCAGCGCCCTCCGCAAATTGGGACACTTTCAACTGGATCCCGAGGCATCCAAGCAGGTGCTGGATCGCATCCGCCACATTGCCCTGACCGACTGGACCGTAGATGATCACATTCGCAAGGATGTGCCCGCGGCGATTCGCTTCGTTAAGGAGCAGACCAATTTTCGCCGTGTTCACTGGATCGGCCATTCGATGGGAGGGATGGTCATGTTCGGTTTTTTGCAGACCGATTCCGCCCGCGGCGCCGATGACATCAAAAGTTTTGTTGCCCTGGCCACGCCTATGGCGGTGTTCCATCCGCTCAGCGACCCGTTTCGTTTTCTGCTCGAACAGCAGGGTGCTCTGGCCATCGGTTCCACGGTAGTGGGCAGCAGTTCGCCCGCCGGGGTCGGTGTTCTATTGGGCGACATCGGCTCGCCCACCGACAAACTGTTTTTCAACAGCACCAATATTAACGACCTGGTGCTGCGGGAACTATTCCGCTCCGCCCAGGAGGAAATTTCTCCCGGTCAGTTAAAGCAACTGCTGGGTATGGTCCGCATCGAGTGTTTTCTTTCCACAGATAAAACGATCAACTACACCACCGGTCTGAATCAAGTTACCACACCGACGTATTTTATCGCCGGTACGGTCGATAACATGGCCACAGCCGCCGCGGTGAAATATGCCTATCGCGCCGTTGGCAGTACGGTCAAAAAATTCGATCTTTTCGGCCGGGTCAACGGCGAGCGCAACGATTACGGCCACGACGACCTCGTTATTGGCGAAAATGCCGCCCGCGAGGTGTATCCGGCGATTTTAAGCTGGCTTAATAATTTTCAGCAAACGCCGGCCTTTGGTGTATTGCCATTGCAGCCCGGTTCGCCCGAAGAAGAAACCTCTGCAACCTGCAAGCCGGAGCCGCAGCCGTGAGTGACACCGACACCACCCTGGCGCACCTCAAGGCCCTCGTCGCCGATTTCGAATCGCAGCGCAACTGGGCGCA
>JAFGBA010000382.1 GCA_016933395.1 Sedimentisphaerales bacterium
CGGACTGGACCGGCAAGGGCTTTTACGCCTTCTTTGGCGGCGGCCGTACGCCGCTGACGGTTCCCGGTCTGGCCATCCTCGGC
This sequence comes from Sedimentisphaerales bacterium, assembly GCA_016933395.1. Lineage (GTDB taxonomy): Bacteria > Planctomycetota > Phycisphaerae > Sedimentisphaerales > SM23-30 > JAFGBA01. Next base: position 84 of record JAFGBA010000382.1, read on the forward strand.
GGCCTGGGCGTTGCGGTTATTGTGATTCGCCGCCGTCGCCGTAACCGCCGTTATGGCGATGTGGGCTGGTATCGCCATAGCATCCTGCTTTATCAACCCGTCCGCCGGCCGATTGCGGCTCTGCTGATCGGGGCCTTTATCCTGGTGGGCGTGCCCAACCAGGCATTCGCCGATGGGCCGCCCGATCCGCTGCCGTGCATGGTCTATTATTCCGGCGACCACCTGGGTTCTTCCAGTGTGCTTACCGCCGGCCGGGCTGATCAGGGTTTCACCGTCGGACAAGTGGTCAAGCGCTACGGCTACCAGGCCTTCGGTTCTGACCGTTTTGATACTGCTCCCACCCGTGCGGATGTGGACCGCCGCTTCACCGGCCAGATCCACGATGATGACACCGACCTGTACTTCTACAACGCCCGCTACTACGCCCCCGATATCGCCCGCTTCATCCAGGCCGATACGATGTTTGCCACCGGTTCGCCGGATAGCCAGTCGCTAAATCGTTATGCTTATTGCCTAAATAATCCCCTAGTGTTTACTGACTCGACGGGACATGTTGTCGAATTGCTCGTTGCCATTGCCGTTGGCGCCGCACTTGGTGCGGCTCAATCGGCGGTTTATGGCGGCAACGTCTGGCAGGGGATGGCCTTTGGAGCTTTAAGCGGGGCATTGGGTTACTTTGGTGGCGTCGGAGGTTTTAATTTTGCTACTGAAGTTCTAGGTTGGGGTGCAAAGTCTTTAGGTACTGCAATCTGTGTTGGTTTTGGCGCTGCTGCAAGTGGGGCTTTATCCGCAACGATTACTGGTGGCGATCCAGGAATGTCGGCCATCACTTCAGGTATTGGTGCCGGTATTGGTTTTCGTCTGGGGCAAGGCTTGGACAGTCTTGGCGGCAATGCATTAAAAGCATCGGATCGATACTTTATCGAATTGGCGGCGTCCATGGGAATTGGTGGTTTGACGGGTGGTGTTGTTGCTGAACTACAAGGAGGAAAATTTGGCATGGGTTTTGTTCACGCTGTCGCTTGGTCCGCCGCGGGATATGTACTCAGTTCGATATTGAACACAGATGCCGATCCAAACTCTCTACCTCCTTCCCAACCATCTGCCGATGCACCTCAGCAACAAGCTGAATCTGTATGGAAAATCAATGGCGTAAAAGTTCCGGTTGTAGATGGTAAGGGACAATTGACTGAAAGTTTACTTTTTGATATTATGAAAGCAACGTATATAAAATATCTTGATGGCGTCAGTAGAAACTCAATGTATACAGGAAAAAACGGGGTAAAAAATATAATGTGTAGACTTGATTCAGATTTAGGTAAAAAATATAAGGCAAATAGATTTATGTTTGACGGTAAAGAATACTCAGGTGAAGAAGTTAACTATGTTGGCGTTGGAATGGGTTTCAAGCATTTTCGTATATTACATGTTCCACGAACTCCAATTAATGCATTTGGTCTATGGCAAGAAAACGCACATCGTAATTTGATGATACGTGTATGGAATATGTGCCAAGAAAATCCAAATTTATCAACTCCGGGTGAGCGATATTTTGCCGAATATGGTTCAGACAACTGGAGTAAAGTACGCAAAGCAGTAGAGGCCGAGAAAAAGGCGTCCCAAACGAAAGAATAACAATAAGGGTTATTTTTTTGATAATGATCTTTAATAAAATGAAAAGGTGGATATACTGTGATCTACAAGAAGATATTAAAAGCATTTTTATTAATTGCGGGTGCTTTAGTTCTCAGCTATTTTACAATCATGATGCTTATTTATGGTTCATTGCCGAAATGGTGGTCAGAACGAACAAAAAAGGAAGTTTTGCTTACAGAAGTGGACTATCAAGCATTACTAGTTGCATGCCAGAAACTTATGAAAGAGCATCAAGATGGACAATGGAGCAAAGGCAGTTATGATATGCCATTTGATGATCCAGAAGCTAATAAACTACCCGAATGTATTCTAAAGTTGGACCCTGTGCATGTAGATATTGAAGATGATTGGGTTGGGATACAGATGTTTGGTCGATATGGATTTGATGCTTATGCAGATCCAAATAATCATTTACCAAGGGGGACACAAATTATTAAGGGTTTATACTTTTTTGAATAAGTCATATATATGTAATGCCCCTTGTTAATCAAGGCCTGTTTTTAGAGAGGGGAGAAAAAGATGTTCTCTATGCTTTCAAGTATAAAACTCCTTAATTTTTGATGGTCCATTTCACAGGTTATCCACCGCGGGCAATCCGCCAGAGATGGGCGCATTACGAAATCGGCGTTCATCCGTGCGAATCCGTTGTTAGGTGAACGAAACAGGGGCAGACGTTCATTTGAATCGGCAATCCCCGGCTCCGAAATAACTCGGTCCAGCCAGAGAAAAGCAAGACGCAAAAGGAAAACAAGCATCATCCGCCGGGAGACAAGAAAAACCGAGCGGAAAAATACTCACAGCAGGGCCGGAGATAGGGATAACCGACGGGGAGGATGCAGCCAAGTGTGGGGGCATCTAAGGCTTATTCCGGCCGAACATGGGCGATGAGTTATCGGAACATGGGCCATGTTAGCTCAAAACATGGGCGATGTTTTACTCAAACTTGGCCGATGTTTGCCCCGAACATGGGCGATGTTCAGGCAACACTAATCCATTTATGGGCGAGGTTTTTTCGTGTGAACTAAAAACCATTGGTACAATTCGGGATCTGCATACGCCGGCGTCCAGCTATTATGGTCCGCTTCGGGATAAATCGTAATCCGCACGTCGCCGCCGCAAGCCCGGAGTGCGTCAACCATCTCCTGCGAACGTTCCAGCTCGACGACATTATCTTTAGCGCCGTGAAAGGCCCAAACGGGAACCTCCCTGAGCCGACAGGCTTGATCCGCGTGACCGCCGCCGCAAACAGGCGCTATCGCGGCGAACCGTTCCGGATTTCTACAGCCCCATTGCCAACTACCGAATCCGCCCATGCTCAAACCCGTGAGATAAACGCGCCTGGGATCGACTCGATAGCCGGCCATCACTTCGTCGAGCAACCGATTTAAAGGCTCGATTATGCCCGTCCATATATAATCTTCCGGGCACTGGGGCGAAAGCACAATAAAAGGAAAATCTTTTTGATTTTCCACGATTTTCGGCGGCCCCCAGCTCTTGACCAATTCCAGGTTTGAACCTTTTTCGCCCTTGCCGTGCAAATACACAAGCAACGGCCATTGCGCATCGGAATCGTTATACTCCTGCGGCACATAAATCAGGTAACCGAAAGTAATGTCTTGCCGGTACGTAACCTGAAAATGTTTTTCATACTGGCCTGTTTGCACGGGCGGGGATTCGGGCGAAGACACCGAACAACCGGAAAAAAACACCGCCACGATCATCTGTAAAACGATTATGGAACATAATGCGGTTTTCATACGATTCCTTTCCAAGTCGGGATTATCACGAACAATATTCATAACATCGAAACCATGAATTTGGAGACATGGCTTGACGTCGCTATATCATATAATTTCCGTTCTTTAAGAAAATTCACGCCCAAAAAGCAAAAAATTAAACTACTTTCGGCTGAAAACGATAGTTTGAAATATAGAGGGGCTTACGGACTGAAGACTTACGCCCCTTGGAGACGCAAAAGTTGTCTCCGCCATCAGGTGGTTCGCCGGAGTTCTGAAGGTGCGGTATTTGATATCGAAACGGCTATGGGAGCTGACTCGATAATATTTCATCCCGTTATCTTACCGGCTACCGATAACACCCACAAGGCATCGCCTGAAGGCAAGGATTTTTGATCCATTGTGAGACAATAAATATCTACGCAATGTATGAAAATCGATGTAAGTGCTATTTAAACCGTGATATAAAGCATGGAATCCGCCCAAAAGTTACGGCCCGGCGGTTTTTTTTAAGAAAAAAATATTTATATGCTTGACAGTTATGCAAGAGCAGGTATGTTTATAGTGAAAAGTGAATAGTGCCCCAAGCAGGCGGCGCAAGCCTTAAAAGGGAAGACGGTGCAATTCCGTCGCGGACCCGCCGCTGTAATCGAGGACGAACGCCGGACCCGGCCACTGTCAGCAATGATGGGAAGGCCCGGCAAGTAGGATGAATCGAGAGCCAGAAGACCGGCCTGTTCAGGGAAATTTAGCAAGCAGCTTCGCGGTATGAGCTGGGTGCGGCCGGACGGAGAAAGTCCGGCAATTCCTGATAACAGGTATAAAAGCAGCCTTACGTTCTGACCCGAATGTAAGGCTTTTCTTTTTGAATCTGCACCAGGATACAGGCCTTACGATCACTGCGGAACGTAAGGCCTTTTTTGCAGGTTTAGCCCCTGACGTGAGTCAGGGGTCGGATAGGCATGACGCGAAAAGGCGCACAGGGTGTTCGACCCACAACTTTCGTTGTGGGCTAATGTTTTCTGGATGCCTGTGGCACGGAACAGATTCGCAGGCAGGATGCCCGCGACACATATGACCTCGCATGGAGTGAAGACGGGGTCTTGGTTTGCCGCCCCGTCTTCCTCCGATGTTTGAATATGCGTTTAAACGTAGCTACGTATTTGTTGAAGAATAGGATTTGTCATTGGAACTTACAGGAGAAGCAACCATGGGAAAATGTATCATTTGTATTCTAACGTTGTTAAGCATTGTTCAGGTCGCAGCGGCGACGCCGTATTCCTTCAATAATGTGTGGGTTCATGTGGAAACGGAACTGGGAAGCGGGGCCAATGAAACCATCCTGGTTATTGACTGGAACCGATTGGATCATGGCTGGGACACTATCAGCGAATCTCACGCATTCCTTTATCGCTGGGACGGCGATAAAACCGTAGCAGACATGCTGGCGGATTTCGATACGGCTAATATCCTTGACGTAACATTCACCTACGGCGGAGCCGCCGCCGGGTTCATTAGTTATTATGACGGCGTGGAAAACCACTTTCACATCGAGGAAAGCAGTTGGAATTCCGCCAGCACCACCGATCCCTTTGCCTACTGGGGAGGTTGGGGCGATCCGGCCTCGGGATGGGACTGGAACCAGGGCGGCATCGATGTGGAGATGCTTGCGGATGGTCAATTCGAGGGCATCAACGCGACGGTTTATTACATCAGTTTACCGGAATATGCTGATACCCAGTTGGATATTCCCATCGTACCGGAACCGGCGTGTCTGACTTTTTTGGTTATAGGCGGGTTGGGTCTGTTACGAAGATTGCACTGAAATAAAATGACATGGCGGCATACCCACAATGAGGGTGGGTGTGCCCGCCCTGTCAACAGGCTTCAATATGAAATATGTTAATATAACCTTTGTTTCTTGCGGTTTTATCGTGAGCATGATGCTACACGGCTTGGGAACGTTGGCGTTTGGATCGGATTTTGCGATGGAGGTTATTGCCTGGAGCGGGCCGCTGGGGCCGGGGCCATATGGCGATCCCAACTCGGTACTGGGTGAACCGACAACATGGATTTTGCAACCTTTTCCAGATGGGAGTGAAGTTATCGCTTGTTCAATGGTGCATCCGGCCTACAACACGGATCCCGAAGACAACAAATTGGTGACGACGCTTAATGCGGGCAGTTATATCATCGTGGGTTTTGGCCACAATATTAGCGATGATCCGGGCAATCCCTATGGTATGGATTTTATCGTGTATGGCAACGGTTTTTTCGAAGCCCGGCAAACGACGCCATCCGGGACAAATGAAGTTGACCCTAATACCGATATGAGTGTTTATCAACTGGCTAATCCCACTTCCGTTGAAGAGGAACGTATTTTAATCAGCGTCGCTCAGGACCCTAACGGTCCCTGGTATGCTTTCAGCGATGGACCTTACGGCGATACGGCGTATCCGACACAGGCGTTCTCGTGGGACGCGAACACCCATGACTGGGGACCGCCGATGAATTGGCTTCGCCCCATCAACCCGGCTCTGACGGTATGCGACTTTAACGGTCTTACGGTTGAGCAGGCCATCGGATTGTATGACGGTTCGGCCGGAGGTACGGCATTTGACTTGCAACAACTCGCACCGGAGGATTACTCTGCCTTGTCGGCTGATCCGCAAACCAGTCGCAAGTGGATTCGTTACATTAAAGTTGAGCCGGCGCCGGGGGCATCGCTTTATGGGGAGATTGACGCCTTCGCCGACGTGGCCGGTTGCGATGATTACCAGCATCCTCGACCGGAGGGCGACTTAACCGGCGATTGCCGCGTTGATCTTGGCGATTGGGCGATATTGGCAGCACAATGGCAAAATCCTCTGACGATAGATGATTTACTTGATGTCGCCGCTGATTGGCTGATGTGTACGTTTAACTGCGACGGATTATAGGTGTTCCATGATTTTTCGGTCACGTAAAGCTTTTACACTAATTGAACTGCTGGTGGTTATCAGCATTATTGCCTTGCTGGTAAGTATTTTACTGCCGGTATTAGGTCGAGCGCGCGAGCAGGCCAAAGGCGTTTACTGTCTGAACAATCTGCGGCAAATGGCTACGGCGGCGACGACCTATACCACCGGGCAAAATGACTACTATCCTATCGCCCATTATACGGCTCAATATGATAATGAATGGTGGTCCGTCGCCTGGGATTTCACAACGAGTGCGAATAATGATGTGATTTCAGGCTTGCTTTGGCGGGATGATCCGATTAATGAGATTCAACAGTGCCCGAGTTATAAAGGCCCGTCCAATACCGCCAATGATCCCTATAGCGGTTATAATTATAACACCAGCTATATCGGCCACGGGGAAAATGAATCTGTCGGGCCTGATTATCATGGAAGAATCATCGATAGTCCTTGGATGGCCGGTTCGATTATTGTTTTATCTGAACGAATTACGGCAATCCGAACACCGTCCGAGTGTGCGCTATTCGGCGACGGTCATTATAGCAGCGGCGCCAATAAATTCATGCGAGCGCCCTGGGCATGGGCAGGCGATACGAATTATGCCCTGAAACGCGCCGGCACACAAGGGTTTCGCCATAATGGCAAAACCAATGCCGCCTGGGCCGATGGGCATGCAACTGCTTTATCAGACATATATACAAATTCCGTTACGGAAGTAAAAACTCCTCTGGACAATTACAATGGCTCAAACCCATCGCCGCTAATTGGCTTTCTATCAAGCGACAATAGCGCATACGATTTTCATTGAGCGCCATAAAAAACCTCTCAAGGAAATCGGAATAACTCCTTGAGAGGTTGGCGGGTAACAGCGCAAATTAAATTTATATCATCCGGCGTTTTGGACACGCGGACGGCGGATCAAGGGTTTAAATAGCAGCCCCAGGCCCAACAGGACCAGCGTCGCAGGTTCGGGAATGGGGTTGTCACCGCTGATAAATCCGAAATTGTCGATATAAATGTTGGCGCACTTCTTCGTATTAAAGCCCAGAAACCGATTGTGATAGAAATGGTCCTGGTCATCGGTGAACACCAGGCCGATATCTTCAGGATGGGCCAAAACCTCAGCAAGTGTTTTGGTGTACGCCGCCTGGTTGGGCCATTGCACGAACGCACTTGATTCGAGCGCAAATCGCATGGTTGTCCAGCCGGTCATTTCGTTGACGGACAAACTCACGCTGTCATTACTGACATAGTAATTGTTGCCGCCAGTGCGCGTTCCGGCGTAAAAACGCACGGTCGGTCGGCCGCCGTCAGTGAGAACCTCGCCGCACACCTTTACGTCCACGGTAAAGGTCAGTTCGGTAAGATCGCCATAGGGCGTAACGTCGCCGGCCTCAAAATCGTAAAGCCGCCAGGCGCCATTGCTGACGCAGGCTTTGATATAACCGCCGCCGGCGTTATCACTGATCCAAATGGGATCGCAACTGTTCAGGCTGCCATTGTTCTTAATGTAATATGTCCGCCAACCGTTTGCACCTTCATCAAAGGTCTCGATATAGGCGCCCTGACATGCAACCGCCGCCGACAGCACCGCTACGGCAAGAACTCGAATGTTCCGTAACATGGACTTTCTCCTGTACTCTCTGTACTCTCCAAATTGTCGCGTAACTCCACAGTTACACTTTCACCCCAAACGTACGATTGAAAAACCCGCCGGGCAAACGACTCCGACCAAAAAATCGCCGTCTGGGAACAATTTCTCCTTTTTTTCCCGCTCAAAGGCCCTAAACGCCCTGCCGTTTCATCGTTTTGCCCGACCGTTATAATCGTTAAAATCCGTACGATATGCCATCGGCGAGACATGTTACGGCCATCTTGCCTGCGGAATATTACCCGTACGGAAAAAACCATTACAGTATGCCCGCGACTTATCCTTTGAAAAGTAGGGATTTTTTAGAAAACGGATCACAATATAGGGATTTATGAAGCAGCCCCATTGCCGCGGGTGTGGTGTGTAATCAATGACCCAAACGATCTTTTTCTCGACGAACCCAGGCAATAGCCTTCCCCAACCCATGATCGTTGCAGCGGAAATCATTACCCGTTAGTACATTCAGGGCGCGCAGAGCCGCATATTGATGATCTCCCCGCAGACATACCAGTTTTGCTACGTATGGCAGGCCATATTTGTCCCCCATCCGCCCCAATGCTTCGGCCGCGGCGCAGCGCACTTCGGCATCCTTGTCGACAACGGCATCATAAAGCTTTGACTTGGTTTGATGCGCCCGTAACATTCCCAGCGCCCTGCAAGCGGCTACGCGCACCCGCGGATCTCGATCAGCAAGACTGCGCCCAATGGCCAAGATACCATCTGGGCCGCGAATCTTGGCAATGTTTTTTACCGCTCCTTCACGTACGCATGGATCGGAATGACTCAGCAGTCCGATAAGCTTTCCCATCGACGGCGCCTGTCCTGTCTGCGCCAGAGCAGCCGCCGCTGCCGCTCCCATCAGATTTTGACGTTGAATCTGACGTTTTGTCCATGTCCGTCCAAATAAGGAATCCATTAAAAAACACTACTCCAAACGTACTCTACCATATAAACGAACGTGGGCCAAATCCTCTTATCATTTTCTTGCCTATTTATGCCCGATAACCGACTTTACCCAACCGGATTTTTCGCGATATCCCCTCCAAACAGGAATTGCTGCTTAATTGCCTCCCTATTCGACCAGATTTCTCAGCGGATGCAGACTGATGGTTTTCGTTATCCGCCAACCATCAGGCGCCAATTTATCCCCGCTATAGATTAATTCCACTTTTACAGCATCCGGCAGAGTGGTTTTGTCCCTCCAGTTTGTTAACCAGTTTTCCCCGTCATAATAAGAAAAGTTCAATTCATTTAAAGTCACCCATATCTGTAACGTTCCATCAGCAGCCGTCAATACCGGTCCGGCGGTCTCTTCCGTTTGGCGGAAACGGGTAAAAAGACGCATTTTTTCCCCCTCCCTGAGAGGAGACAAATCATAGCTTACCCGCACTATATCCTCTCGCGTTAGGCGAGAATCCGGTTGGGTGATATAAAATGCCGGCCCGAACACCGTATCGGCAACGGCTGTCTCCCTTGTGGAAAATCTAACGTAATCGTCACCTTCATAGTCTCCGCGATACACATTACGTAAATCCCCCTCAATCAGCCGCAGGATATAACGGGCTTCATCCATTGTCTGCGACCAGACGGCGACATTATGGCGAGAACGCTGCAACCGCTGCAAAGACCACAACGCCAGCAACACCAGCAATCCCATCACCACCAGCGCCGCCAGAAATTCCACCAGGGTGAAACCACATTTGATGCGCCGAATCCTACAGGCTTCATCACTACGTTGATGAATGCAGGAATAATTCTTCAAATTAAGGCGACATCGGCTGTGAAGCGATCGGTTCACTGTAAACCAGGGTTGTAGCACAAATCTGCTTTTCATGGTCCGATTCCATCCAGAATACCCAGGCGGTCACTTTTTTCAGGGCGGGATCAGAGGTTGGTTGAATTTCCATCCGATAGCGGAATATTTCGCGTTCACGTTCCGAGCCGAAATCCCCCTCGATCGCGCCGGCCCCCTCCGCCAGGGGCCGTTCCGCATCCAATTTCTTCTCCAGCAATTCATCCAGCAGCCACGCGGCCTGCTGATAATGGCGCGCTTCATATTGATGCCGGACCAAACGTGAAAATAATCCCATGAGAATCATCATCCCCAAAGCCAATATAACTACCGCAACTAAAATTTCCACCAGCGTGAATCCTGCTGGATTTCTTGTTTTTCGCGTTAACCTGCAATTATTCATAACCCACCCCGCCAACGGAAGTATCGCCAATCTGTTGCGACGACTGCCAGGCGGCAAGCGTCCCGTTAAAAACAATCACCTTGCCGCCAAAAGGCGTCATTACTAACGTTCGCACCATATCCCCGTTTCCAAGTTCAATTTGCACCGGTTCACTTTCACCCATTCGGTCAAAATCCATCTCCACCCGTCCCTGCTGGAAAAAACGCTCGCCTTGACATACGCGCCGTATTTGGACGTTCTTGTCCAACGGCTGCGCCCGATAAAAAGGATTTAACCTCGCACCGGCCGCTCCCGATGGCGGTGTTTCTGCATGTTCATTCGCAGGTGTCGATAAAATCACCAATTGCACCGTCTGTTCATCAAGATCGAGAACAAGTCGGCACGCTTGCCGGCCTTCCATCGCCAGTAATCGCCCCTGCCGTGCTGCTGATGCGACCAGTCCGCAGCTTTTACGCAATGCAACGGTCTTCAGCCGACCCGCCATCGGACCCGCCGCTAATACCATCACCAGCGCTGCCAGCGTCACCACCACCAGCAGTTCCAGCAGGGTAAATGCTCGCAATGAAGCACGTCGAATCACGCGTATTGCTACAGACATGACTTATTCATTCACAATATCGGCATTATAGCCTTCGCCGCCGGGCTGGCCGTCCTTGCCGTAACTAATGATATCATAGGTCTTGGTGTTCTTCGTGCCTGGACGCAGATAAACCAGCGGTTTTCCCCAAGGATCAATTAACTGCTTTTCTTTTCCGTATGGCCCGGCCCACTTGTCTTTCAAACCGGACGGCGCCTCTAAAAGTGCTTTCAATCCTTCCGAAGCATCAGGATACCGACCGCAATCCAAGGCAAACTGCTCCACCTCCTGAGACAACTGGTCAATTTGAGAACGGGCGATCTCTTTCTTGGACTTGTCCACCTTGTTCAAAATAGGCGGCACAATCAACACCGATAATAGACCGATAAGCAGAATAACCACCAGTACTTCCACAATGGTAAATCCTCTCGCCCAATAATATTTGGTGGTAAATTTTTGCGTACTCATGTCTACCTCTCGAACTCCTAAGCTTAATTTAGCTTCTGGATTTTGAATTTCTGAATTTTTGTTCTTATAACCCAGGCATGGCGGTTTCCATCTCCACAATAGGCAGCAGTGTGGCGGCGACGATAAAACCAACCACCCCCGCCAGCAAAACAATCAGCACTGCGGGAAATAATGTCATGAAGCGTTTAACGGCAATATCCGTTTGTCGATCCAGACTATCGGCCGTGCGTTTAAGCAATTCGGCCAACCGACCGGTTTCCTGTCCCACACGCACCGTTCGCCCCAACAATCCCCCAAGCCATCGATATTCATTCATCGCCTGTGCCGGGGAAACGCCTCTGCGCACCTGTTCTCGCATGGCGGCAATATCTCGCGCCAAAGCGGCGTTGCCCAGGGTGCCCCCAACCACGCCCAGAGCCTCGATCATGCCCACGCCGCCTTCCAACAACACCGACCAGGTCCGAGCAAAACGGGCCAACGCCCAACGACGCTGCACCTTGCCATAAAATGGCAGGCGCAATTTCAAACTATCAATAACATACCTGCCGACGGTAGTTCGTTTCCAAAGTTTCCATACCACAACCGCACCGACCAGTACGGCGCCGATGAGCACGCCCCAGCGCCTTAGGTATATGCTCAGCCATATCAATATCCGCGTGGGCGCCGGCCATAAGGACGAATTGCTGGTCAGAGTGGCTAACACCTGGGGTAAAATCCATGTGACAATAATAACTACCGATATGATACCCAGACACAACACAAAACAGGGATAAAGACCGGCTGTTGTGATTTGAGAACGCATCTGTTGCTGCTGTTCAATCAGCCTTGCCAATTGGCGCATCATATAATCCAGGCGGCCCGTAGCTTCTCCGCCCGCAACAATCGCCACATGCAATCGACTAAAACTACGAGGGTAATGACTCAAGGCTTCGGAAAACGATTCACCTGATTTCAACCGTGCAATAAGCTCACCCACTAAAAACCGCATATGGGGACGAGGTTTTTCTCCCTGCACTACGCTGAGAGCTTCCAGCAATCCCAATTGGGCTTCCAGTGCATCCGCCAGTCGGGTAATAAATTCCACCCGTTCACGCATTGATAACCGCAACCGCGATATTTCCGTAGCAGATCGAGCTTGAATCCCCTCGGAAACGGTAACGGCACAAACCTCCAAACGGCGAGGAAAAATACCGCGGCCGGTCAGCAGGTCACGAGCTGCATCAAGATTGTCCGCCACGATGTGACCGCGAACCGCTTCGCCCGAACGGGTTATCGCCTGGTACTCAAACTCCGCCATAATTGAATTATAAGCTCTTGCCAAACAAAGAGAAAGAAAAATCACCCTTTTCGCTTCATCAGAGGTTACCGTTCCTTGTCATTTGTTTTTGGGCCGGATTTTCCTCGGCTTTCCGTTCCGGCCAACAGACGAGAGATATTACCGCGATGGCGAACTATCACCAGCACCGCTATCAAAATCGCAAATACCAAAAGCGGCCAAAGATTGGTCATGCGCCAATTCGGGATTTTCCAGACCAACAGCATGAAAAACATCGGAAACGCCACCGCCGCTATTATCGACGCCAGGGACACATACCGCGTCAACCCCCATGCGCCGACCCAAATCAGAAACACCACCACGCCGGTCAATGTGAAATACGGCCAAATGCCCAGAACCACCCCCAGTGACGTCGCCACTCCCTTACCTCCACGAAAACCCAGATAAACACTGAACATGTGCCCCAGAATGCACGCGCCGCCAATAGCCAGCCAGGCCCATTGACCCGCAGGAGGCATCACCTCTCCCGTCTCACAAAATATCTCCTTTATCCACCACCCCCCTATCAAAACGGGTATCAATCCCTTTGCGACGTCCAGAAAAAAACATAAATAACCCCATTTTTTTCCCAACAATCGACCAACATTCGTTGAGCCGATATTACCGCTGCCGCCTTTGCGAACATCCACCCCCTTAGCCCAGCCAATCAGTAATCCAAAAGGGATCGAACCTAAAAGGTACCCCCCCACCGGCCCGGCGACATAAACCCATAATATCAGTTTACCGTCCATTTAGCTTCCCTCAAAATGATCGATTTTTGCTTTGGCACGTTCATCATCCTTCAGCAATGCCTCCGCCTGTAATTCGAGTTCACTACGCTTGGGCAAGTGCCCGCCAAACACCGGAACCAATCCGCCCGGCACGGAAGCGGCATAAAGCATTAGACGGTAAAGCAACGCCAATGCGCCGGCGCTTCCCCTCGCTACATCTGATAGCGGATCATTAGGATTTATCACCATCGCAAAACCATAAATCACCATGCCCTCAACGATCCCCAAGCCACCGGGCACGGGAATAGCGGAACTAATGGTCCAAATAATAGGCATAATTATAAGCACCTGGACAAATCGGACCTGCTCAAAATGTAACCCCCGGGCCAACATCCAGACCGATCCCACCGCTGCACCCTGCAACACCACGGTCAATAACAAAGCGGAAAATATTACTCCCCCGTGGCCGCGATACAGTTGTATCGCATCATCCACACGCCGCAGTAAGTCCAACAACGGCAATCGCTTGATTATCCTTCCAACCAGTAAAACCCGCCGCACCCGACGACTGAGAAATACGATAATTAACAACCCCATTGCGCCAAACAAACCCCAGATAATCCAGCGGAATTGCACCCCTCGAAACGCCAGTTCCGGCCCGATGAACAAACTTGCCACAGCCCCCACCAATGCGATGCTCATCAATCCCACTACGCGATCCACAAAAACGGTTACGGCCGCCTCCAATCTCCGACCTTTGGAACAATGTTGACCAATGTACCAGGCTTTAAGTATGTCACCTCCTACGGCGCCAGGCATAAAATTATTGTAAAATACCCCTAAAAAAGTTAGCTGAATAGATTTGCCCACCGAAATGTGCACCTGATGAACCGTCAGCAGCAATCGCCACCGCACCGCCAAAAGTCCTTGCGTCACAATATACACCAATGTCCCCCCCACAACCCAGGCATAATCCAGATTTTGCAAAGCGAGTTGAAATTGGCCCCGCGGAAGACGATAAATCAACCACCCCAGCGCCGCCAGCGCTAATGCGAGCCAAACCAGCGTATGTCGCTTTTTCCGCATCCGTACATCCGTACTTCTACTAACCTTTACCCTCCCAAATAGTCGATATTATAGAGAGATATCCGTCCTCAGGCAACGGGTCATTATAATAACGAAAACTCTCGAACATTGACATCGTTGGTTTCGTAAGGTATGGTAGGCTATAATGTTCGGCATAGATAGGTATAATCCGGGGCTTTTGGTGTTTACGACATTTCTGGTCGTTACTTCCTTGTTTGCCCAGGCCGCTCCCGAAGAGGCTTCACCCATGCAATTGATGATCGATGTCGTCGCCTCAGAAACAACCGATCCTCAATTACGCCTAAAGCACGCCCTTGCCTTGGTGCAGGATCCTCAGGCGCACCGGGCCTTAATCGACCTACTCACTCAAAGCACGGACATTTCCACCCGGACTATTATCTGTCAGGCCCTGGTCCAAACAAATGGACATGGAGATTTGCTTAAACCAAATCTACCAAAAATATTCATCGAACCGCTGTTGAGTACACTTTTTGATGAAAATAAATCGCTATCTCAACAAGCGGCCGCCGCCATGGCCCAATGTTCGCCGGAACACGTTCGCTCACGCCTCCAACAGGTATTAGACGATCCCGAGCAACCTGTTTCCCACCGTCGTGCCGTAATTGAAGTATTACCTCAATTACCTGGTAAACAAACCGTCCTGATTCTCGCCAAATCACTACAAGATTCCGAGCAAAATATACGCAACTCCGCCTGGGCCGCCCTTAACGAACTCATGCCCATCCCTTCCGGCATGACCCCTGACGAGTTTCTTGCCGGGTTCCTGCCTGAACTTAAAAAGATGAATGAGGCGGACTTTATGTTTCGCCAATATCGTCACTTGCATACTCGCCTGCAACAAATGAAGTTACGCGTCAACCAGACGCAACAGCAAGCGACGGCTTGGCGGCAGGAGTATCTCAACGCAAAAACAAATGAATTTGTAAAAATAACGGATCCGGCACAACGGCTTGAGTTGGTCAGTAAATCCTTAACCAATGGCGCCGACCCGGCCTTACGTATTCAGGCGCTTAAATGGATTAATGATTGGTTGGCCGGCGGCAGCGTACCCTTTGCCCCTATTGGGGCTCCTCTTGCTCAATTGTTGTCTGGACATATCAGCGATCCCAACGCACAGGTTCGCTGTCTTTGTGCGGGTTCATTGGAAAAAATGCCTGCTTTTTCTGTCGAAACCGCCGGAGCATTGCTCGAACAACTCAAAAAGGAACCCGATCCGGCGGCTCAGATTAATCAACTTGATGCCTTAGGCGCCCTTAAATATGCACCCGCCGCCGATACAGCCATTTTACTATTACAAGGTGATAATCCTCGCCTCAACGCAGCTTCGGCACGGGCTTTGGGTGATATCGCTTCGGCACAAACGGATTCTCTTGATGTTAATATCGAAACTATTATCAAGGCGCTTGTGGATAAAAGCATTCAACCAAAAAATCCACCCGCCCTGCGGCTGCAATTGGTTACCGCTTTGGGTAAAATAGCCACCCTGACCAATCTGCGACCACAGGCCATGGCGGCCGACCAAACCTTGCGGCAGGCCCTTGATGATGACAACGCCGATGTTCGCACACAGGCCGTCCGGGCCTTACGACATTTGCATAGCGCCGCCGTTATGCCCCTGCTCATCGATGGTCGAAATATGCTCAATGATCCGGATGAAGCCGTCCGTTTTGCCGTCCTTGAAGCCGTCAATCAATATGGCAATCGTTCCCATCTCAAGCCGTTACAGGAACGCCTCGCCGGGGAAGTCTCCAACGAGGCGCTTGCCCGTGAAATTCGTAACAGTTTTAATCTTATTTTTTCCACCCTGACGGTTTCCGAATGTTTCGAGGAATTGAATGTCCTGCGCCAAGCCGCACAACCCGATCAGCCTTTATTGGACTTATGCACTCAAACTCTATTGGATAAAATAAAACAAACTCTTCAAAATGACGCCTCTGGCGATCCCTCACGCTTACAATTACTGCAACTTGCCCTTTTAACGGAAAATAGCGGTGTAATTGAAGCAATGGCGGTTCAAATGCCTGTTTTGGCTGCTTCTCCATCCGGGGAACAGGCACTAAATAGTTTGGCTGTTAAAATCGATTCGTTTGATCTTGTTCAAATAAATCAGCTTAGACGCGCCATAAACCTCGTCAACGCACTTATCACCCCCCTGGAAAAATATCCTTCCGAATCCCTTCGCAAGCAATGGGACCGGCGCAGAACCGACCTGGCCGTGACTCTCGTCAATAATCTCCTGGCCATGCTCAAACCGGACAATGGAAAAATTGATCCGGCGGATATTGACCTTCTCAACCAACTCCAAAAATATACGCTTAAAATTGCTCCTGATGCATCACCGGAGCAGCAGCGATTGGCCCTGGAGGAATATCGCGACAAGTTACTCAACAAATCTAACACAACCACCGCTCCAGAGAAGCCCTTAACGCCGCCTCCGGGTGCTATTGCGCCAAAACCTAATTCTTCTTCTCCAACAAATCCCTCCGAGGCTAAACCCGAACCAATCCCTGTGGAATAATCCATGGACTGTGAAACCGTTTCCAAATACGTTAAATTTCTTATTTTCTTAGGGATATTAGCATTTTTGGGTTGGTGGGCCTGGCAAGGACTTAGCAAGATATCACTGGGACCGCCGCACCCACATCCCACCGACCCGGCCCAGGCGGCGAAAAACTTCTTCCTTGCCTTGCAGCAACCTGACCTTCAGGCCTGTTACAATGCCTTGAGTCATCAACGAAAAACCGCCACGGGCGTTGGTTTGAATTTGAGAGAAGATTACTTTGATCATTTTCAGCGTATCCGTCGCTATTTGACACATCGGGCCGCTCCGGATTTTACGGCGAATATGCAAATCGAACCCTCCGGCCGAACCGTCATCTTCGATAACGGCGTCACTCTCACCCTCAAGTTCGATACCACCCGAGACAATGACGGCCGCGCCCGTTATGGTATCGCTGAAATCAACGAATTTCCCATAGACGTCGCCCCTTCTCTAGGTGTTGAAGCTCGTAACCGGGCGATGGATCAATTCATCGAATCCCTCGAAACCGGACGACCCGAAAATCAAACCACCACTAGCCGTGAACAAGCTTTAATTAACGCCTATCATGATTTTCGCCAGCTTGATATGCGTCATGATGTGCTTGAGTCGCTTATCTCTGAATTTGGCGCTTCACCCGCGACGATAAAATTTTTACGCGAACTCGTCCAGGATGAAAAACAACCCGCCCATCTTCGCCGCCTGGCCGCTCAGCACCTTGGGATTGCATATTGAGCTGACAAGAAATAAATACTCCCTTTGTGCCCCTGCCAAAAAAGAAAGAATTGTTTCTAATTTATCTTGGAATAAATCAGCGTCGGCGCAGATAAGTATTCAGTCCACCCACGCCCAGTAAAACACTTATCAACGTCACCGGTTCCGGAACAACGCCGCCGCCGCCCGAACCAACACCGCCGATAATATACGCTTCCGGAGGACCATTGTTGTTAAACATCGTTTCCAGACTTACCAGAAAGGCATAATCCTGATACTGGCTCAAATCCAACTGTGGGAAATAACCGCCCCAATCCGCCTTGGCGTCGCCAAGATTGTTATTCACGGGCAGAGACTCTTCTGTGCCTTCAGGAAAGTAATCTTCCGGAATATCGATAAAATCCCCCGGATTATATTCGCCCGGCAGGTACGCCCAGTTGAAGTCCCAACCGTTTTCGTTGCTCGGAAAATCATTGAAGAGGTTGTCCCGGAAATAAAACGTTACCACGCGATCATTGCCATTCTCATATATGCCCGGAGCAAACGGATTATCATCAGGCGGCGGCGTTACATTACCAAACATCTCTGATATTTCATTAGCACTTTTACCGATGAACCATGACAATCCTTCCCGGCCGCCAAAACCTGGAGCCACCAATATCAAACGACCACGCAATAGGATGTCACTTTCGGTTAATGTTGGGCCGTTTGCCGGCGTCTTTTCAGAAAGTGCATATTCCGGCTGGAGTGAAAACTGACTTTGATCGAAGGCGAATATCGGCGTAACCACGTTAGGATTATTTTCTATCGCGCGAACCGTGGCAAGCACTTCACCGGCGGTTAAAATCCTCTCAACCGGGGTGGTGTTAAGATCATTTGGCGGGGGATCGCCTGCATAATCCAGTCCAAACCACCATTCCGCGGTGGAGCCGATGTCTTCTTCATCACAAGGCGACATCACCGGCTGAACCAGCGACGGCAGGGATTGGTTTGGCGTCGCCTGGGGATTGCCTCTGGAATACATGCGAATCCAATCCGTTGCGCCTGTTGGAAGATGCGGCGCTTCGTTTATTTTCCCGGCAAGTTCAAGGATGCGCCAGTTCCATGTCATCAAATCGTCTTGAAGAATGAAGGTCGGATCATCCGTGGGAATCGACACTGCCTTTGCGGTAATCGGCAGGAATACAAGTCCCAATGCTGTTAAAACGACTTGGTATCGATAGAAATATTTCATCTCACGCCTCCATATAGTGATTTTTTCCCCTAATACACCGAATGATTCCCCGATTCAAGAAGATTTCATTATAATTTCATGATATCGCGTTTGAGTTTAGATAAATACCAATTCTTCCACTTTAGGCGTCAAACCGGCCTGATGCCCCCGGTGTAGCAACTCAGTAACCGCCCTCCGACCGGCCGGACCATAATCCAGCGTCCATTCATTAACGTACATACCCACAAAAATATCAGCCATTTTTTGTTCCAGGCCGCGGCCGAATTCCATGGCGTAAGCCAAAGCCTCATCCCGATGGGCCAGGCTGTAATCGATGCTCGCCCGCATCAAGCGACCAAGGTCCTGTTGCACGTTCAAGGGCAAATCTCGACGGATCACATTACATCCCAAAGGCAAAGGTAGATGTGTCTGCTCAAACCACCATTGTCCCAAGTCAATCACAAGATATAATCCCTCTTGCTCATAAGTAATTTGGCTTTCGTGAATTAGTAATCCCGCATCCGTCTTGCCGGCCTTGACCGCCTGGGGAATTTCGTCAAACATCATCACCAGATAATCCACTCCGCCCAGGGCCAGTTGCAGCGCCAGAAAGGCGCTGGTCAGCGTTCCCGGAACCGCAATCACCGCATGGGATAATTCCTCAATTCGCATGGGGCGATTAGCGACGACCAGGGGGCCATGAGCTTTACTCATGTTGACCGAAAAAGAAGCAGACAAAGGTGATAACGGCATATTTGTCCCCTCTTTTTCATACGTCGCCAAATGGGTCGCTCCCATGCTCGCTCCACAGGTCATCAGGGCGTAAAGCTTTTGTACATGGGCATAAGCATGGACGCTTATTGCAGTTACGTCTAATTTCCCCTCTTTGGCCCAATCGTTGAGTGTCTGAATATCACGGTGGATATGTATGATTTCATAGGGACCGGTGTCCAATTTGCCTTTAGCCAGGGCGTAAAACATAAACGCATCGTCCGGATCGGGCGAGTGGCCTAGTTGGATACGTTGTTTGATCATGTTTGGAATTTTAAGTTATTTTCTTTTTAGCGACAAGTCCCGGTTACTTATTGCCGGCGAATGATCTCTAAAGGAGTGACGATGAAAAACCTCTTTGCAGTGTACCTATAGTGTCTAAAAAAGAGGTGAAATATTACGAGGAATATAACAACCACAATTTTTACTAAACAAAAAATCAATTATTTTTCGCTTAACGATAAATAAAAATGCTTTTAGTGCTTGAAATATAAAGGCTTAAAGAATTTTTAAAAATTTATCGGACGATCCATTTTTTAAATTGCAATAAGCCTTTCATTGCTATTATACTTATTGTGGGAAGAGAGAGGAGGAGAATGCCCTTCAGCAGGCAATCCTCAAGAAAATGTAGGTAATTTCTTGGCGAGTCCGTATATATATCGTGCCCCGTAAAACCCGGCACAGGAGGATGAGTTATGGGATTGCGGCATATATTGGCATTTCTGGCGGTGTTTTGCTTTGTTTCAAGTGTGGTGTCGGCTCATGATGCCGGATCAGCAGAAGATCCTATTGATATTGTTATTAGTGGCTGGGAAACCGCCGAATATATTCATGTGGAAGACCCTGAGTTGGAGCATAAGGGTTGGGCGTTCCTGGGCATCCAGAACTCCGGAAGCGATCCTTGGGGTGATTTTCATATTAAACTCACCACTTCAGATCCGCTTAAACCTGTTATTTTTGTCATCAATCCACCTTATGCTCCGGTGACCAATTTGATTATTGAGAACGTCTACCTAAGCGAGGGTGGCACGCAAATAAATTTCGAGTTTTACAATAATCCTGTTCCACAATACGGATTAGCCATTTTCCAGGTGTATACTGACAATACCGCTTATCAAAACAGCCAGTTTACCCTTTGCATGACTCCGACGCCTGTTCCTGAACCGGTTACGCTTGGTTTGTTGGCTATCGGCGCCGGGATGGTTATCCGCCGCAAGAAATAAATACACCTAGCGCTTCACTGAGGCGATGGTTGTTATAAATATAGAAAACCCGTCATTTTAAAATGGCGGGTTTTTTTATTGCTTTGGGTATGGTCAATCATTCAGAATATGCCTATAACTCATGTAGGAGAATCTTGCCATGACGACCATTAAATATCTCATATTATGTCATTTTATAGGAATCCCCATTTTCATTATGGCATTATTTTGCCTGTCAGGATGCAACAACACGGACAATACCGAACCTGCGCCAAATAGGGCTGAAGATTCCGGTAATCTTGAAATTTCAATTCCACTAGCGAAGACGACTATGAAACTGCAAAGCAGCGCCTTTGCCCCTGGTGCGCCAATACCCCAAAAATACACCGGCGAGGGCACGGATGTTTCTATTCCGCTAACCTGGTCCGGCGTGCCCGATGGAACTGTTGAATTGGCTTTGATTTGCGATGATCCGGACGCACCCCGCCCTCAGCCCTGGGTACACTGGGTGATTTATAATATCCCCCCCACCACAACCAGCCTGCCAGAAAGCATCCCGCGCCAATCAGAACTAGCAGAACCACAAGGCGCCTTACAGGGTGTGAATTCCTGGACAGAGGATAACGTCGGATATCGTGGCCCCACGCCGCCGCCAGGCCACGGCGTGCATCATTACCATTTCCGGTTTTATGCCCTGGATACAGCATTACAAGCTGAACCGGGATTAAGCAAGGATGAATTACTGGCGGCAATGGAGGGCCATATAATCGCCCAGGCGGAACTGGTGGGAACCTATCAGAGGTAGGCGTGACGGATAAACGACGCCATCGCGGAGCACATCCGGCCGACAAAAAGCTCTTCGCTCCAGAGCAAATTGCATCCCTGCAGGCGGCGACAGCGGACCTGTCCTGGTTGTTGAGCCGTGATTATGCTCTGCCCAGTTCACTCAAACTAACCGGAGATCGCTATCAGCTTACTCAGCGACAGCGATTGGCCGTGATGCGCAGTGCGGCGGGTGATGGCGACTGTTCGCGGCGGAGCAAACACAATGTGCGCGTGGAAAATCTGGCCGGAAAAGCGATTGATATTGACGGCTATAACGTGTTGACAACAGTGGAGTCGGCCTTGGCGGGCGGCGTTTTATTACGCGGACGTGATAAATGTTTACGCGACATCGCCGGTGTACATGGATCATTTCGTAAGGTTGAGGAAACTTTTCCCGCATTGGAATATATCAACAACTTTCTGCAAACGTGTGCTGTTAGACAATGGCGCTGGTTGCTGGATCAGCCGGTATCCAATTCTGGAAGATTGGCGTTTATTATTCGTCAGCAAATCGCAGCTAATCATCTTCCCGCTACCGTAGAAGTTGTCATTAATCCCGACGCTATATTAAAAACCACACCCCATATCGCCGCCAGCAGTGACAGCGAGATTTTAAATCATTGCAAAAGATGGTGCGATCTGGCCGGAATAGTAATCGACTCGTTCGTCAAACACACCTGGTTGATAGATTTGTCATCACCAGCACAAACCTCTTAAGAAGTCGAGGGAACCGGCTGCTCTGTAGGCGTAGCGCCCGTCTCGTTCTCAATTGGGGCCGGCTCCTGCGTTTGGGGCGTCTGCATGGGCAATTCAATAACATCCAATGGTTGTCCCATGAGCGTCAGCACCAGTCGTTTGACCACAGGGTGAGTCTCCGAAGTGAGAGACCATTCAAAGTAATCACTCAGGTCGGTTTTGCCTTGCAGGGTGTGAATCGCCATAAAACGAACAAACCAATGTTCATCGGTCAATAAATCGCCCAATCGCTGCAAGGCGCGCGGTTGATTGGAAAGTGGTAAATCGCGCAAGGCCGCCGCGGACCATGCACGAACGCGCGGATCAGGATCGGTAAGATTTTCCACTATCGCCTGGAAACATCCTTGAACATCCACAGGCTGGGGCTGATAGTTGAGTCGTCCGGCGTGGGCCAGACTGGCTTCGGCAACCAAACCCGCAAACAAACGGGTGGTTTCTATGCGTTCATCGGCGGAACCGGAACGAATGCGCTTAAATGCCGCTCCCATGCGTCGAGCGGTGGGATTGAACGCCTGGCGAGTAATCGTCACAGGCGCCGGCTGCAATTCAGGAATACGCCCCTTCCATCGGCCGTCGGTATTTTGCATCGGCTCCAGAATGGCTTGTACGGCAATGCGACAGGCTTGTTGAGGATTATGCCGCAAAGCACGACGAATAAAACCGATGTTAATCATGTCAAGGCTTTGATTGGATCGACCCGTCTTAAGCAACCGTTGCTGGAGGAGATAGCGTATCGCCAAGGGTTGCAATTTTTCAACAGGCATATTCATATTCCGCTGAACCTGAAGGTCGCTCATACCGGGCGGCAGAACCTCCACCGCCGCCATGAGTAACACCAGCGGATCCACGGCCTGATTCGGCCCCAGGGCCATAGGTTCGCGGAAGGCATCGCCCACATTCGTAAGAAACAGTGTCGCCGGCATAGGATCGCCAAAAGAAAAAATATCCGTATCAAATCGCAGCGACAACGTTAAAAACGTGTCTGGTTTGGTAACAAAAGCCATATCCAGACCGCTAAATGTCGCTTGTAATGTACGCAACAGTGAATCCTGCTCCTGACCGTCGGGTGATGCGGCGTCATCGGCGACCGTTTGTTGGTTGACATCCGATCCCTGCTTCGTCCACTGATGCAGGTAATCCTGGATAACATCTTCAATGCCTGGTGCAGGGATATTTTTCATGGCCTGCAATAAGGCAAATGCTTGTTCGTCTTGCCCCTGCTGATGGAGCAGCCGGGCGCGAATCAGCGAGGTGAGCGGATCAACTTCGTCTTCCGCCAGCGTATTAATAATATTTTGCGCCGCCTCAACCTGATCGTTAAGCAAATAGGCCCAGGCGAGCAGTCCCTTGGCGCGTATCGCCTGTGGTGATTGTTCAACCGCCAACCGGGCTTTTTGCAAAGCCAGATGGGAATTGGGATTGATAAAGGCGTAATACCACGCCTGCGTGATAAGCTCATCGGGTTGAGGTTGAGGTTGAGGTTGAGGTTGAGGTTGAGGATCGGAACGATCGTATTTCGCCGAGATTTGTTGTTCGCAACGGCTGCCAAGAGCCTGAGCCTGTTCCGCGCGGCCCAATTGACGCAGCGCCAAAATGCGGATTGCGGCAATTGGTAAATCATCCGGCCATTCCTCCATCGCCTTTTGGCTGAGGGTAAGCACATCCTGATAATAACCGGCATGATACAATGCCGCCAAACGTTGTAGGCCAATATCATACTGTTGCGGTTTCGTCGCTGAATCGCGTTGCAATATTTCCAAAGCGTGCAGATAATACGGGTCCGTCAAATCGATCCGGCCGGCCTGTTCGAGCAGCGCAATGAGATTCATCGTCGCCTGCAAATCGAAAGGATTGTTTCGTAATCGCATCCGCCAGCGAACAATGTGCTGTATCTCCAAATTTTGCTCAAAGGCCTTTTCTTGCTTTAACTGTTGTTCGGGATCCTCGTTTTGAGGAGGTTCGGCCGTTAACGCCAGTAATTGACCATAAGCATCGTCATTGTAATTCGAGGCGTGCAGCGCTCGCTGAAAAGAATCTCGGGCTTCATCAGCCTGGGCGGTTTCCAGTAATAAAATGCCCAATTGCGTATATGCCTCACTAAGCAATACGGGATAAGCCCGCAAGCCGGGAATCTGCCGGCGGAGATAATCCTCACGACTTTGCCGGTCATTAAGCTGATTAAACCGAAACCTCAACCATTGGGCAACCGGCACGGTGTCACGAGGTCGAGTACGAGTATAGGCAACTATCGCCTCCCCGGCGCGACCGGGATCAGCGACGGCATCGCTCATTAACAACATCAAATAATCAAGGCGGGCATCCTGATTGGCGGGATCAAGCTCCAGAGCGGCTTCAAGCAATACGCAAGCCTGCCGCAACCGCTGATCCGAATTATCCACGGATTTGGTCGGTTCTATCCCATAAGCCGCCAGTTCCACCGGCGCCCACGCATCCCGCGCCAACAGGTAAAGCTCCTGGGAGTCATTGGGAAAGGTGGTTTGTCCGACCTGACTTTGCGCTCGGATTGGCGTCCCCAAAAACAATCCCAGTAAGATTGCCGGTATAATCCTCTGAAAAAATCGCTCGTACCCCATAAACCATCCTTTTTTATCGAAAACCATCAAATATATACCCGTTGGCCACATTCAATTAACATTTATGCCATAAATGGTTACGAAAGTCCAGTATCCCTGTTCACCCCTGATCGTCCGGAAGGCCAAATTTATAAGGGCTTTACCTCGACGATAGGAGTCGTACGGATCCGAATATAACTTCAATTAGTCATCGGCTAATTCGCACCCGCCAAGCGAATTTTTACACCTACCACAAAATGTATCTCTTTCGCAGCGGGCGATGATAAATATAACCATTTGTTAATAAACGTTTTATGTAAATTTTTACCGTCTTTGGCCGGGAGTGGAGTTTCTCAGCGTTCAAGAATTATATCTATCTTTTTGACTTGACATTACCGCAAACTGAGCCTATTTTAGCTGGACTCTGAGAGTCGGTAACGTTTTTTGGTTGCATAGGTTAGATTAATTAGAGAACGGAGGACAAAATTTTGGATAATGCGTTCGTCCGCGAATTAATAGACGCGGGCATTCACTTTGGACACCGGGTCGGCCGCTGGAACCCGAAAATGAAGCCTTATGTGCTTTGTTCCCGCAATTCGATCCACATTATTGACGTAAAGGAGACCATCAAGGGACTGCTGAGATCAAAAAAGTTCCTTACCCAAGTGGTTTCCTCTGGTAAAGACGTACTTTTTGTTGGCACCAAACGCCAGGCGCGCAACGCCATCATGGAAGAAAGCCGGCGCTGCGGCATGCCTTATGTCGCCGAACGGTGGCTGGGTGGGACGCTGACCAACTTTCGCACGATTCGCTCCCGGCTGCAACGCCTGGAGGAACTCGAAGCCATGGACGCCAACGGGCAACTGGCTCAACAAAGCAAAAAAATGCAGTCCACATTGCGCCGCGAACTTGGCAAGGTCAAGCGCAACCTGGACGGCATCCGCAAGATGGATCGTATGCCTGGCGCACTTGTCATTATTGACGCGCGCCGGGAGCACAACGCCATCCGCGAAGCACGCAAGTTGAACATCCCCACCGTCTGCCTGCTGGATACAGATTGCGACCCTGATCTGGTGTCGCTGCCAATTCCCGGCAATGACGACGCCATGCGAGCAATCGAACTGGTGATCAAGCAACTGGCTGATTCGGTGCTGGAAGGCAAAGTAACCCGCTCCGAAACGGCACATGCGGCGTCATCGGAACCACGTACGCGTTCGCGTCGAATATCCATCGCTCGTGCCGTGGATGTCATGACGGAGGAAGCGGGTTCTGCAGGCGATAAAGTGGCCGATAATCCGATACCGGCAACCTCAGCGAACACCCCCCGGACGGACACACCGTCGAACTAATCCGGGCGAGGCCGTGTGTGCGGTATAAACGGTTCGATTGAGTTCTTTACATATGATGATTCTCTAATCGTGTGGGTGGTCACACGATTAAACAGGAGTTTGGACGAAAATGGCGGAGATTACAGCAGCAGTCGTTAAAGAGTTACGTGAACGCACCGGTCAGGCCATGATGGACTGCAAGAAGGCTCTGCAGGAAACCGGCGGCGATATTGATAAAGCCATCGACTTGCTCCGTAAAAAAGGCATGGCGGTGCTGGAAAAACGCGGCGGCCGGGAAACCAAAGAAGGTCAGGTCGTCAGCAAAAGCTCCCCCGACGGAAAAGTGTCGGTTATCACCATGCTGTGCAGCGAAACAGACTTCACGGCTAAAAACAACGATTTCGTCGCCGCTTCACAGGCACTGGCGGACGCCCTGCTGGCGGCCGCATCGACTCCGGCCGACGCCGACGCCTTTATGGCATTACCCGCCGCGGGCAAAACGGTCGGTGATATTATTAATAACATCATCAGCAAAACCGGGGAAAAGATCACCGTGGGCGACTTCGCCCGCTATGAGCTTAAGGGTCCGGGATTGCTGTTCAGCTATGTTCATTTCAATGGTAAAATCGGCACCATGCTGCAACTTGACGCTGACAGTGACACCGCCGTTAAAAATGCCGCGACAAAAACCATGGCCTCAGATCTAGCCATGCATATTACCGCCACCAGTCCCCTGGCGGTTTCGCGTGATGAAGTGGATCCGCAAATTGTCGCCAAGGAGCGCGAAATCGCCGCCGAACAGGTTAAGGGTAAACCTGCCAATATCATCGACAAAATTGTCGATGGTAAAATAAACAAGTGGTTCCAGCAAATTGCCCTGCTTGAGCAACCGTTCGTAAAGGATGATTCCAAGAGCGTCGGCCAACTGGTGGAGGAAACCGCCAAACAGGCCGGGGGCAGGCTAACGATTAAACGCTTCACCCGGTTGCAAATCGGCTGATTGATGAGGCATTATCAAGGCTCGAACGCAGGTTTGGGCCTTTTTTTATAGCCGGCGGCTATCGCCGCAAAGTAACAACAGGGAAGTTGCGTATGGAAACTCCGGCTTATCAACGTGTGCTTTTAAAAATCAGCGGAGAAGGACTCAGCGGTCCCGGCGGCAGCGGCCTGTCAAGCGAACACCTCACTCGCAGCGCCAAGCAACTCGCGGAACTGCACCAGATGGGCGTACAGGTGGCGGTGGTCATCGGCGCCGGCAACTTCATTCGCGGGGCCGTGATAAGTGGTGCGGTGGGCATCGGGCGCGTCACTGCGGACCAGATGGGCATGTTGGCGACGGTCATTAACGCCCTGGCGATGCAGGATGTGCTAGAATCCATGAATGTGCCTACACGGGTGTGCAGCGCCATCGGCATCACCGCCCTTTGCGAACCGTTCATCCGGCGCCGAGCGATCAAGCACCTCAACGAAGGCAGGATTATTTTGCTGGCCGGCGGAACGGGAAATCCGTTTTTCACCACCGACACTTGCGCGGCTCTGAGAGCGGCGGAGGTTGGGGCCGATGTGCTCATCAAGGCCACCAAAGTCGATGGCGTGTATTCCGACGATCCGGTTAAAAATCCGTCCGCAATACGCTATGACAGACTTACTTTCGACGACGTATTGGCCAAAAAACTGGCGGTCATGGATCAATCGGCCATCGCCATGTGCCGGGAAAACGACATTGACATTATTGTATGTAATCTGATGGCCGACGGCGTGGTAACCCGCATCGCTCGGGGTGAACGCGTTGGGACGCTGGTCACGTCCGCGGCAGACAAATAAATAAAAACGAGGACGCCATGAGTTACGATGACATCCTGCTCGAAGCAGAAGAATCCATGGACAAAGCGGTGGACTTCCTTCGCAGCGAGTATCGCACCCTACGGACGGGTCGAGCTTCCACCGCCCTGGTCGAACATATCAAGGTTGACTATTACGGCGCGCCCACCCCGCTGAAGCAACTGGCCAATCTTTCCGCGCCGGAAGCGAACCTGATTGTTATCAAGCCGTTCGACGCTTCAAGCCTCAAGGATATTGAAAAGGCCATCATCGCCTCCTCGCTGGGCATTACCCCAAATACCGACGGCCGCGTTATTCGTCTGAGCGTTCCGGCCCTGTCGGGCGAACGCCGCCAGCAATTGGCTAATCAGGTCAAACAAATGGCTGAGCAGGCCCGCGTCAGCGTTCGCAACACCCGCCGCGACGCCAACAAACACTTTGACCAGGCCGAGAAAGACAAGACCATCACTGAAGATGACCGCGATAAAGGTAAAAAAGAAATTGACGATCTGACCAAAAAATATACCTCCCAAATCGATGACGTTCTCAAAACCAAAACGGATGAGATTATGGAAGTATAGCCAAAGTTTCTTTGCCAATATAACGACTACCAACTTGAAGCCGATAGTCGTTTACTTCATCTAGGGAGCGGGAGATTCTTTATTAACGTTTTCTTCGGCCATCCAGTCGGACCACATGATATGGCCGTAAAGGGCGCCCCAGCTTCCATCGGACTGGCGGTCGGCCGCTAAATGCACGCTGTGCAGGTAAACCTTGCCATCGGGCGATTTGGCGGCGATCTGGGCAGTCATAAAACGCGTGATGCGGTGATGCAGCGCGGTTTGGGTGGTGTCGGTCCATTCCACGACGCTTTCTTCCTTCCAATCGGCCGCAGGCAGAGTGACGCGGAGCGGCTTGGCGCCGGAGATTTTCTCTTTGACGATATCCTCGACCTTGCGGCGAAGGGCATCGACGTCATCGCCGCGGTACTGGTCCGGAATCATATAGGTTCGCTGAGCATGAACGGCGCGGTTTTTCTGGTCGGCTTGTTCGATCTGGGTGAGTTTGGCACGGAGTGCGGCCAATTTGGCGTCATCGGGTTCGACGGTGGATGCATAACGCTGCAATGCCTCCTGCAAGGGTTTGATGTCGCGTTCCATGGCGATATTGGGGGTTTTGGATGGATCGGTCTGCCAGCCGGTATCCTGGTTGAGGTAGTTTAATACGCGGTCATACTCTTTTTCGATGTCGCCGGAGATGAGCGCACGGCTTTGGCGGAGAGATTCGGGCATTTCCTGAATTTTTTGTTGCAACTCTTTTTCCAAATCGAGGAGTTTGGGGCTTTTGCCGAGAGGAAACTCAGCTTTCTGATACTCGGCCCAAAGAGCCTTGGCTTCTTCAAGGAGAGCGGC
>JAFGBA010000383.1 GCA_016933395.1 Sedimentisphaerales bacterium
AACAAAGTCATTCAATGCCGAAGTAACCATAGGAATGCGGCTGTTATCAACCAAAGATAAATACATATTCGCATCATGAACGTCTTGTGCGAGTGATGCCGCGGTAATGTCGGGATTATCGCTCATCGCTTCCAACCAATCATTATCGAGGCAGGCGTAAATTGACATCATCGGTTCGCTGGCGACTACATAACCCACCTCTCCGACAAGCTCGGTGTTCACCTCCAGCATCTGCATCAGGCACGCATCCATCACCAGAACATCAATATAGTCAATCTGGTCAAATACCGCTCCCAGCTCTGGCATCGTCAAGCTGTCGTCAGAGGTGTTATCAGAACTTATTCTCTCATAACCATGCCCGTGATCATAGATCACCAAAACGTAATGTTCCGCCGGCGCCGTCGCCATCCCCCACTGGACAAAATCCAACAATGACTCCGCCGCCCCCATATTCGCTTCACTGCTGAAAACGCCGTCCCCCGTCTCAAAACTCACCGGTGTAAGTTGCGTGGAAATGCGATTCGTATCGCCATCATAAACCAGTTCACCGCGCCGGGTGTCGGTAAATACCGCGGCAACGCCTTCCCCATCCGGAACCTCCGTGGTATTATCGAATTCGGGATGGCGGTCAATCTGCAGCAGGTATTGCACCTCGCCATTGGAACGCCCGGCCACGTCAACCTGCTCCAAACCATTAATGATGTCAAGTAAATACTCCTCCAGATCGTTATCCCCGCTATAATACGCCAATACCGTCCACTTATTCAGCGATTCACCCCCCTCGGCTGCCGCTCCATTCAACAACAATCGCGGCTCCAAACGCTCCAATTGCAAAAATGAACAATAAACCACATCACGACGCATGTTTTTCTTTCGACCAACCATCAATACCTCCCGTTCTTCCCAATTAATAGAGTGTGTTTTTATATACGCTTCCGATACTCTCCCATTAACAATCCGTAATTCAGCAAATCGCACCGCTTCCCACCCCGGATCATGGCCTTCCGCATCGTCCCTTCATGCGTAAAACCATTCTTTTCCAGTACCCGTTGCGAGGGAAGATTGGGGCCAAAAGCCGAGGCGTAGATGCGGAAGAGTTTCAGCCGGCGAAAACCGAAATGGAGCATAAGCCTGACTGCTTCGGTCGCCAGGCCGCAGCCTTGCCAGGGAAGGCTCATCCAGTAGCCCAGTTCCGCGCAGGCATGTTCGGCGTTAACATTCATCAAACTGACCGCTCCCACCACCTGCTTCTCGCCATCTGGTACAATGCCAAAGGTAAAGTTGGTTTTCCTGCGGCGGCCCTTTTGAACATTGCGAATAAATCCCTCGGCGTGTTTGAGGTGGTAAGGGTGAGGGATGCGCATCGTCCAGTGTTTTATCCGGCCATCCTGCAGGCACTTGGTAATCGTTTCGGCATCGGTGATACGCAGCGGCCGCAAGATCAGGCCGTTTCTTGAAAGTATTTTGGGTAAAACAATTATTTTCATAAGATACATGTTCCTGTCGCAGGACTGGTTCTGTTTCAAAGAGCACCATAGTTCGTGCTGTCATTCTGAGCACAGCGAAGAATCTCTCTTTCTCGTATAAGAGAGACCTTTCGCTACGCTCAAGGTGACAAAAAAACGCCTTTTCGCAACAAGAACGACTTACATTTTGTCCAATCCAATATACCCCCTTGGTGGCAAAACGTAAATACTCCGATGATTTCTTGCATTTTTGTTGGATTTTCACTATAGATATACCTCGGCCGGCCCGGCGCGTTTCGGGCAGGATACGAAATCTGGCGGTTTATACAGGAAAGGCGAAAACGATGTTTGAAAAACTGGATATGGCCCCGGCGGACCCCATTCTGGGACTTACCGAGGCCTTCAAAGCCGACCCCAACCCCCACAAAATTAACCTCGGCGTAGGTGTTTACAAGGATGAAGCAGGCCTGACGCCGATTATGCCCAGCGTCCGTCGGGCCGAGGAGATTATTCTGGGGCGGGAAAAGAGCAAGACGTATTTGCCCATATCCGGTATGCCGGAATATGGCAAGGTGGTGCGGGAACTGCTGTTCGGCGGAGATTGTGCGCGTGCCGTTACCGCCCATACCCCTGGCGGAACGGGGGCGCTGCGGGTGGCGGGTGATTTTCTGCGGCCGCAGAAGTCCGGTAAACTCTGGGTGTCGCAGCCGACCTGGGAAAATCATAAAGCCGTTTTCAGTACGGCCGGTTTCGAAGTTGCCGCCTACCCTTACTACGATCCGAAGACCAAAGGCCTGGATTTTACCGCCATGCTCAGCGCCCTGAAGGCGATACCCGCCGACGATGTAGTTTTGCTCCATGCCTGTTGCCACAATCCTTCCGGCATCGATCCCACCACCGAGCAGTGGGATGATATCGCCGCCGCGGCGCGGTCGGCGGGCTGGCTGCCCTTGATTGATTTCGCCTACCAGGGTCTTGCGGAAGGCATTGATGATGATGCAACAGGTGTGCGCATTTTTGCAGAGGCGGTGGATGAACTGCTGATTTGCAGCTCGTTCAGCAAGAATTTCAGTTTGTATAATGACCGCGTGGGCGCTCTCACGCTGGTTGCCGCCGATGCAGAAGTGGCTGCGCGGGCTTTCAGCCATTTGAAAATCATTATTCGCCGCAATTTTTCCAATCCCCCGGCGCATGGCGGATTGATTGTCACGACAATCTGGAACGATCCGAACCTTAAGACACAATGGCTGGGCGAATTGGACGCCATGCGGCGGCGAATTCATCAGATGCGCGAGCTGTTCGTCGCCACGCTCAAGGCCAAGGGCGTGAAACAGGATTTCTCGTTTATCGCTCAGCAGAAAGGCATGTTCAGCTTTTCCGGCCTGACCAAAGAACAGGTGCACGCCTTGCGTGATAAATACGCCCTTTATATGGTCGATTCCGGCCGGATAAATGTCGCCGGGATGACTCCTGACAATATGGATTGCCTTTGTGCGGCGATTGCGGAGGTGCTGAAATAAAAAAGCCCCTGACGTGAGTCAGGGGTCGGATAGGCGCGACGCGGAGAGAGGCACAAGGTGTACGACCCACAACTTTCGTTGTGGGCTTAGCCCCTGACGTAAGTCAGGGATC
>JAFGBA010000064.1 GCA_016933395.1 Sedimentisphaerales bacterium
AGTCAATATCCCGCCCGGCCGCACCATTTTAACAGTAAATATGACACATTACTGGCCCTCATGACAAATCCCATGCTTCCGGCGCGACGAGTGTCACTGGTGAAAGGGCTGCGGGAAACCGTGGAGGTGGGGCAAAAGTGTTTTGATCTGGATGACAGCTTTCTCGTGCAGTTCACCCGCTATCCGCATCCGAAATGGGAATTCCATTACGATGACGGCGAACATCGGTTGAGAATCGAACGCACCATTATTCTTTCATCCACGGAAAATGCCCTGACGGTGCGGTATCGACTTAACGAAGGCAATACGCCCACAAGCATGATTGTAAAATGCCTGGTGGAATATCGCAGTATGCACGATCAGGTCCGCGCCGGGCAAAATGACGGCTTGCGGCAGGCATGGGAGCAGGCTTGCCGCGTTCTCGACCAGTCGGCGGGTTATATATTCGCTCCCGGCGGTCAGGCGCAACTTCAGGTTGTTGTTCCTCAGGGCGAATATATCCATCAACCACACTGGATGTATAATTTAAATTTTCCGCTGGACGCCGAACGCGGACTGGAAGATCACGGCGATGCTTTTGCGCCGGGCGTGTTCCGACTGCATCTTTCACCAGGGAAAAGCAACACCCTGGTTATGACGA
The DNA here is from genome assembly GCA_016933395.1 of Sedimentisphaerales bacterium. Taxonomy (GTDB): domain Bacteria; phylum Planctomycetota; class Phycisphaerae; order Sedimentisphaerales; family SM23-30; genus JAFGBA01. The sequence goes on from JAFGBA010000064.1 coordinate 641, forward strand.
CGGGAACCAACACCACACGAATTTCGACCTCCGTATTGGAAAACGAATGGGCGGCGCGACGTAAGGATTTATTCAGTAAAATCAAAAATCCCGCCACAAACAGCAATACCTATGTAAGGATGTTGGCTTTGGCGCTGGATCAATTCATCGTCCAAACGCCCGGGGGTTACCGGCTTCTGGGCGGATATCCGTGGCTGCCGATGTGTTCGGCGGGAGCGCTGCAATGCGCAGGCGGATTACTGACGGCAGGACGCGGCGAGGTGGTAAAGGATGTCATTCTAGCGATCGCGCGAACGGAACAGCAAGGTCTTATCGAAGATATGCCCGGCGAATCACCGGCGCGGGGGCAATTGGAACCGTCGTTACGGCTGTATATGGCGGCGGCGGATTATGTCGGCGAGACCGGTGATGAAACCTTATGGGATACGCCCGTCGGCGACGGCAGAACACTGCGTGAAGTGCTGGTGGACATTTTCGAGCATCTGACCGGCGGGATTATGCCCAGCGGCGTACGAGTTGACGAAAAAACCGGCCTGCTGTATTGCCCGGCAGGTTTCAGTTGGATGAATACAACCTATCCGCAGGCGACGCCGCGGGAAGGCTACCCCGTCGAGATCCAGGCATTATGGTCCGAAGTGCTGCCCATTCTGGCCCGATTGTTCCCCCCCTACGCGGAACAGGCACTAGAGCTGCGCGGCCGACTGGATCGCCATTTCCTCGAACGGTTCTGGCGAGACAGGCGAGGCTGGCTGGCGGATGTGCTCCTGGCGGGGCCGGGTACGCCGGCGAGCCAGGGCCTGCCCGACATGGCCTTGCGATTCAATCAACTGGCGGCCATTCAGGCGGGAATGGTGTCCATTGAACAGGCCCGACAAATTGTAGATATCATCAGTGAACGACTGCTGATTCCCGGCGCCGTGCGGTCCCTGAGCGAAGATCCATTGGCGGTGCCGCGAACCATACTGGACAGCCAAGGCAAACTGCTGGCCGATCCGCATCGACCTTATCAAGGCCGTTGCGAAGGTGACGAAACCCGCCGAAGAACGGCTTACCATAATGGTACGGCCTGGCTATGGGCGTATCCGGCGTTTATTGAGAGCCGGGCCGTCGCTTATGGTTATTCCTCTACGGCGGTGCGACAGGCGCTGGCGTATTTTGAACCGCTTTGGAGCGATTTGACCCATTCCGGCATCGGCACCCTGGGCGAAATGAAAGACGGCGACACCCCCCACCGCTCCCGCGGCTGCAACGCTTACGCCGTCAGCGTCGCCGAAGCCTTGCGAGTGTATTCACAGCTTCGCTATCCTAATAATCATAATGGGCGAATATTTTAAAATTGGCTGAATCCACGTATTTTAAAAATACCTGGAAACAAGGATAAAACCGAGTTATATATAAACAAATGGATGTCACCGAAAAAGCACGATACTGGCTGGACACCGCTAACTATGACCTGGTTTCCGCAAAAGCAATGCTGGAGGCTAAAAGGTATTTATACGTAGGATTTTTATGCCATCAGGTTGTTGAAAAATCATTGAAGGCCTATTTTTGGCATATCCATAAAAAGGAGCCACCCTATACGCATAATCTGCTGGTGCTAGCGGAAAAATCCAAATTTGAACAACGGGAAGAATCGGATCAAGTTCAATTGTTCAATGAATTAATGCCTTTGAACATACAAGCGCGTTATCCCGATGACAAAGCACTCTTATTAAAGTCCTTGAACCATAAAAAATGCCAAGCGATCTATACGCAAACCCGGACGTTTTTCACATGGATCAAAAAGTTATTAAAATAGCAAAACGCTATGCTGATAAAGTGTGTCAGCGGATGCCGGTGGAGATGGTGATTCTTTTTGGATCGCATCTTCGCGGCACAGCGACCAGGGATAGCGATATCGACGTCGCCGTCGTGGTTGACCGGATTCGCGGCGATTATCTGCAACTCAGTGCGGGTTTGTTCGACATGGTTCGTGATGTGGACAAACGAATTGAACCGGTACTGTTGAGCCGTTCTCAGGACCGGTCAGGATTTTTAGAAAATATTTTGCAGCACGGAAAAATTATTTATTCAGTCAATGTGCCGTGACCCCATCATTCAAACGATTCGCAAAGCCCGAGACGCTCATGCGCGGAAGTTTAACTACAATCTAAAAGATATCTGCGCGGATCTGAAAAAGCTGGAAGCGGAATCAGGCCATCCTATCATTCGCAAAAACCCCCGTCACCGCGACGCCGGAAATAATTCATAGAATTATTATTTTCGTTGTGTTTTGGTTGGCGGACGTATAGAAGGGTGGGATGCGTAAAATTACCGTTTTCATGTTGACGGCGGCATGTCTGGCTTGCGGGGAGTGCCGTTCCGCCGCATCGAGGATTATTCAAATAGCCGCGTCGGATGATAAGCTTATTTTTGACATTTCGGCAGCCGAAACCGATGTTCGGTTACTGGAAATTAAGCTTAACGACCCTTACGATCCTCAGGGGGATTATGCGGTACTTTGGCGGGGTAAGGAAAGCGATAAGATAAGCGTTGATCGTTTTGTCGATAAAAAAGACCGCTTGTACGGCCGGTATATATTGGTTGACATGGCAGGCGAACCCGTGGGTAATAGCCGGTTTATTACGGATTTATCACAAACGACCCGTGGGCAATTGAAGTTGCCCCGTCCAAAAGAAAAGAAGGGGCTTTCCTGTATTGTCAATGTGGATGACGCTGTGAAGCTGGGGGTCAAATATATGAATGACAATCTGTCGTTGGACATGATTGTTGATTTGAATAATCCTAATCCGGAGCTGGTTTATCATTTTGATGATATCAACATTCCGATCAATATGGCTTATATCAGGAATATTGACAAAAAAGTCAAGGCGTGCAGCGATGCGGGCATTAGTATTTTCATGGTGTTCGCCAACCGTTTTAATAAGAACGTCGATAGGTCCGGCCCGCTGCTTCATCCGCGAACAGACGTCAAGAACGCGCCGATGGGATTGGGGGCTTTCAATATGGCCTCTGAAGAAGGCATTAAATATTACATTGGCGTTTTGGAATTTTTAGCGCAGCGTTATAGCCGGCCGGATCGCAAATACGGTATTATTTCGTCATATATCATCGGCAATGAACTACAAGCGCACTGGACATGGCACAACATGGGCCTGACGGGGCAGGATACGGTTATCCGAGAATATCTGCTTTCGGTGCGTTTGGCATGGCTGGCATTACAGAAATACCATGCGGATTTGCGTGTTTATATCTCGTTAGAGCATCACTGGGCCATAGGCGGCAGAATGGGTGATCCCTTGAAAGAAATCCCGGGAAAAACCATACTGGAAAAATTCAATACCTGGGCCAAAGCGGAAGGAGATTTTCCCTGGAACCTGGCGTTTCATCCCTATCCGGAAAATCTTTTTGAGCCAAGGTTCTGGCGGGA
>JAFGBA010000384.1 GCA_016933395.1 Sedimentisphaerales bacterium
ACCGCGTGACGACCCGTCCCGCAGCCGATATCCAGAATCGCCGCGCTCTTGTCCGAGCCGATCTCTCGCTCGATAAAATCACATTCACCCACCGTACCTTGGGTAAAAGGCTCTTTTTCGTACCCGTCGGCAAAATTCTCAAACAATGTCTCATACCATTGTTTCATCGCTATAAATCCTTTCCGCGGCCTAACGCCGCAGTCTTTTATATCATTAAACAATGTCCTCCGTTACTCAAGGTTTACTCGGTGCGCACACCCGCGTATGCGCTGTCAAACAGTCGCCTTTTTCGTAATCTTCAAAAAACACCTCTTGCCCCCAACATATTATGGTTTATCCCGATCAGCCGGAATATAAGGAATAAGTCCTTCTTCAAAAGCGGCAATCTGTTTTTCACGTGGGGCCGTGCGGATGTCCAAAAGAAAGCCGTTTACCTCCACCATCCAGACCAGCGGATTCTCGCCCATCATGCTGGGTAACGTCCACTCCGGATCAAACGGCATTAAATCCAAACCCTCGCGGATAACCTTGGCTTTCGCCTGCATGGTGGCCACCGAAACGCCAAATCCCGCGGCAATCTGCTTTGCCGTCATGTGCGGTGTTTGGTCCGGATCCGTCAAAAAATTGATTTGGCCCAACGTATAAACCACACCCGCCGCCCAGCTTTCAGGCCTGCCTCTAAGTACCGGCGAACCTTCCTGGCAAACCGACACCGCCATTTCTCGGCATAATTCCTTATACTCGTCATTGAGATGAATGTCACAAAAACTATCCGTTGACATCACCAAATCATAGAAAAGCCCAAGGTACAGATCATCCACCTCATTCGCCCAGTCGTCCAATTCATCGCCCTCGGACTCCCCGCGCCAGATACGCAGCGGTTGTTCCGCCTCTTCGTCGGCCCCAAGCTTCTCCAGCACATCGTCGAAATCCACCCCCGAACACGAGTCGCAATAATGATGCCCGCCCTTCAGGGTGTAACTTTCCTCACTCAGAACAATTACCCGCCCGCATTGATGACACAGGGTCGGCTCATAAGCCGGCGGGTTCGTCAGTTTCTCAAAATTATACTCATTGGTTCCATACCAAACGTACATTTCCGGTTCGATCGATTCACGGCACAGGGCGCAATCCTGCCATGATCCCTTATGTCCCTCCGCAAAATGGATGCCGCACAACGTATAGCGTGAGTGATTTCTATAACAACTGTTGCTGGCGTAGGAAAACGGGATATATTCATCCTCATCGTCGCAAATCCAGTTATTACAACACTCGGTATTGGTTAGATTCTTCATGCTACCGCAAAGACCGCAAACCGGTATTTTACGATCTGTACGCCCTCGGATTTTTTTCTTTCGACGGGTTATGGCCAAATATCTTTATACAATGTTCATAATCTATTTGATAATATATATTTCGCTTTAATGAAGTATCCCCACATAACATGCGTTGTCAATTGTTATGTTATATCATATTCGTAGTTAGTTCCTGTTACGGAAAGTCCGTTTGGAGTTCAAGCTTCAGCTTGGCCTTATCAAAAACGTCATTTTGGCGCGAAAAAACGGCCGCCCTGAAGGCTGAACTCCCAACACATATTCTTCCGCAACAGATACTAGTTTATTATTTCCTATCAATCTACTATAAATGCTCCCAACCAAAGCGTCCTAGATACAAGACATACATAATCTACTTCTAGTAATATGGTGCGCAAAAAAAAAGCGAGAGGGAGATTTTACTGCTCTCTCTCTCTCTCGCCCAAAGGAGGAGGAAAATGTCTCTCTTATTCGCAATGTAGTATAACCTAAATTCTCCGTTTTACAAGTTTAAAAAGCAAAAAAATCGAAAAAAAACTCACATTCAGAGTAGATGTCCTATTTTTACATTATTTTCCGTTAATATTATCGGCTAGGCGGTTCTACCTGTTAAAAATTTTTTGTTATTTCCCCAGGCAAAATCGGCTGAAAATGTGGTGTAAAACGTCCTCAGCAGCCGTTTCACCCGTAAGCAGGCCCAAATGATCGAGGGCCTCGCGAAGTTCCAGGGCAAAAAGTTCATTCTCTATTTCGTTGTCGGACAAGATGTTATCGGACTGACGTAATGAGCCAAGGCAATCTTCAAGGGCCTTACGCTGGCGAGTGGTCAAAGCCGGACCATCACCCCCGGCCGGACTATCATGGAGACAAGCAGCGATTTGACGGACAAGACTATCCAGGTTGTCACCTCGTAAAGCACTGATATAAATAGTCTTATAACTATAAAGAGCCTTACTCGTCACAGATAAGGATTCTATCAGGTCGATTTTGTTCGCTGCGATCAGGCAAGGAGCTTTTATGACCGGTATAACACTATGGGGATCAGGATTATTCTCAGGCTGAGCTATATCCATAACCCAAATAATCAAATCCGCCTGCTGCAAAGCTAATATGGCTTGTTCACGCATTTGCATCTGAATTGAGTCGACCGGGTCGAAAATATCTTGAAACTCAAGCCCGGCTGTGTCGATAAGAAGGCATTCTCCATAAGGCAATTTCATTGGAACGGTCAATAAATCGCGGGTTGTGCCGGAGATATGGCTGACTATGCTGCGATTTACACAGGAAAGTGCATTTATCAGAGTACTTTTACCTGCATTAGGTGCTCCGGCCAGAACCACACGGGGTAAATGTTGCAGTTGCTCCCATCGAGGTGATTGCATCAACAGATTTTCAATATCGCTAATGGCGGTCTGAAGCAATTTTTTCAGGTTTTCTGGTGTGGCCGGTTGGATATCCTGATCAGAAAAATCCAACGATAGCTCCACCAGGCTTAGTAATTCGATGATTTGTTCCCGCAAGGCCAAACATCGGCGATGCAGTTCTCCATCCAACAATCGCCGCGACGCAATAAGCTGGGCGTCCGAACGAGCGGATATCATCTCATTGACTGCCTCCGCCTGTGACAGACCAATACGACCGTTGAAAAAAGCCCGTGCCGTGAATTCACCGGGATAAGCGAGACGAGCACCATGAGCAGTGAGACACTGCAATATCATTTTCAATAAAGCCGGTGAACCGGGAACATGAATTTCAATAACATCATCACCCGTGAAACTGTGGGGAGAATGGAAAAAAAGGAATTTGGTCCGACAGGTAAGG
>JAFGBA010000065.1 GCA_016933395.1 Sedimentisphaerales bacterium
CGCGGCGGCCTGAAGGGCAAAAACCTTGTTCGCATCAGCAAGAAGGATGACCACCTCTATTTCGACGGCACCTACGAAGAAAGTCTCGACCCTGACAAAAAAGAGCAAACCCCAGAAAAGGTCTCTCAGGGAACTTAAGATTGCGCACGCTCAACGTGTTTAACAACACAGCCGTCATTGAAGTTGATATTCAATGACGGCTGTGTTCTTTTTTTCAGTTTAATCACAAAACACACGAAGTTTTAATCTTACATTTTTTATTTCTGGTTTCTGATTTCTTGATTCTGAATATTTTATATTTCCTACGCTTTCCACAAGCCGTGGAGGTTGCAGTGTTCGCGAGCGGTCAGTTTTGCGGCCTTGATGTTGAAGACCGCCTCCGGGGCCTGGCCGGGCTTGAGGAACTGGCGGTAGGCCTTGCCGTCGGCAATCAGCTCAATCCACTCGATGTAGTGCTTCTCTTCCATCGGGTGAGCCACGGAGCCGACCTTCACCTTCACGCCGTCGGGGGTCTTTTCGATGACGGGGACGTGCTTTTCTTTGGCGGCATCGACGGTGTTTTCCTTCATCAGCCGCATGGGTTCGCCGCAGCAGACCAGCTCGCCATCACCGCCGTGGAGCACTTCGACGATATTGCCACAGATTTCACATTTGTAGATTTCCAGTTGTGTCGCCATAAATATCTCCCATATAAGTGGTTTACACCCTCATTGCCAACCCAATAATAACAACTTTTCCTAATTGTATATTGCTTATTGTCAAAAGTCAACTTTCCGAACCCAAGATGAATATCCCTCCGTCCGAGCATCCGGAAATACTTCCTATACCCTTATCCCCTGTTAGCTTTAGTTTTTAGAGAGTTTTAAACATTGCCGCAACTCGTCAATATCCGCTGATGACGGGTTCGGCTTATAGCGAAGTTGGGTCCAGTGGCGATACCATTGGGCGATAGTTTGAGGATATTTCAACCGATTGGGGGTCGCCAACAACCGTTGAGCAAATGTGTGAAGCGTTTCCGAAGGCCGCCGGCTGAGTTGGTGTTTTTTCAACCGCCTGTCCATACGAAAAAGCAAACGACGCAGTTGCTGCACCTGCCAGGTTACAGATTGGGCTTGCGCTTCGCGGAGTCTTCGGCGGTACCGTCGCCAACAAAACATCAATATAACGGCAATAATTATCCAACCCGGCATCGAGGTCACCAGCCAAACGACCATTGCGGCGATCAATCGCATCAACCACCACAATACGCCCTTGATTCCATCGCGATACAACGCCACCCGCAACTGTTGCAGCCGAAACATGAGTGCATCCCAATATCCGTCCATGCGATTGCGCGGGGCGGTATCAGGTTGGCCGCCGGGCGGAGTAGGTTCGAGCGTCACCCAACAACTTTTATCCGCATCCCAAGCTTCCACCCAGGCGTGGGCGTGAGCGTTGCGGGCGATCCAGCAGTCCAGTATGGGATGCTTTTCCGCCACGACAAAACCCGTCGCCATCCGCGCCGGCACGCCCGCCAACCGCAGCAATATCACTGCGCCAGAGGCGAAATATTCACAATGGGCCGCGGGTTTTTCCAGCAAAAAATAGTCCAGTGGATCGCGTTCATCGGGCACCTGAATACCAAGATTATAGGTGTAATTTTGGTGAAAATAATCCACAACGGCGTTATGCCTGCTTGCCGTTGTGTTGCAATTGGCAAATACCTTTGTCGCCAAGTCCTTCACCTGAGGCGAAATATCCTGAGGCAGTTGCAGGCAGGCCTCATCGACAACTTCAGAAAGTGTCTGAGGAATGGATTGCGGCATTGCCTCTTGCAGCCTCGACCGGGCCAAAAGATAATTAACACTCCCCCGCAGGCCCGCGACCTTGGGTTCATTGAAAAGATTAAGATATACCCCCCCGTCATTTGTCTGATCCAACCGCACTTCCAAAGCAACAGCATCGAGGGTGGAAAAAATATCCGCCCCCAAATCCGGATCCGGCCAAATGTCCAGCACCGAGGCGGACGTCACTAAGAACGTCAACAAGTAAACCTTGTCCTTTCCCGGTAAAATAAAATCCGGCGGGACTGTCTCCAACGGAAACAATTCTTCGCCGCCGGAAAGGCTGTTATCCCAGCGATTATTTTCATAATGATCCAGGACATTGGCGCGGAGATAACCGGGTTGCTGATCGGCGAAAACTCGCAAGGCGATGGCGTCGCGGTTGTCTCCTTTGCGCATTTTGGTCATCGAATCAAGTCTCACCTCATCGGTAAATCCCACTTCCTTGTTTTGCCTTTTAGGATTTAAAAACCGGCTCAAGAGGCGCGAAGCGCGAACCTGTAAAAGCCACTCGTCCAGCGCTGAACTATGGCGATACCAAACTCCCCCACCGACATATCCGCTAATCAGGATAAAAAACACCGTCATTGCAATCAACACCCAGCGCACCCGACGGACGGCCTTTCCGACCGGACGTTCATTGCGGTGTGATAACACACACAGAAAAAAACATCCTCCCATATAAGAAATGCCGAACATGCCGTAAAACACATACGCCCGCGATTCCGACAGCGACATCCCGGCGGTCAGCACGGCGGTTAACCCCAACAGACCGATATTTACCGTTTGCGAACGATGAAGCGTAAAAAATAACTGCATCACCATCAAAGCGCAACAAAACTGCGTTATAATCAACCAGCGGGAATTCCCAATCAAACTGCCGACCATTCGAATCGATATTGGATTTAGAAAACGATAGTTGATTCCGAATAAAAGCGTTATTACCAGCGCTGCAATGGTGCGTTGCACAGGCGTTAGATGACGTTGCAACCGCCCAAAAACCGCGACCGCGCCCACAATAACAATAAAGATGGGAAAAATCGGCGAAAGAGCGTCTTCCCTGTTTAATCCTGTCCAGGTCAAGGCGGCCGCAGCTATAGCTACTAATCCGAAACCGGTTAGATAATACGCTCTCATAATCGCCGCAATCCTCCCGAGCGTAATAGTGACGGTTCTATAACCTGCACCGGGCCGGACCAGGCTTCAGCACTGTGATACGATCGTGTTGTTGCCGTATCGCGCACCAGCACCACTTTGGTTTCACAACCGGCCTCCACCGCCAGTCGCAACAATTGTTCCCGTGCCTCATCAAAATCCAATAAAATGAAAATAACCGAAGATGTCTGGGCCAATTGATCAGCCAGCGCCGGCGCGATAACCTCAAAGGGATTGCTGCGACACGGCTGTACGCAGGCAAGAATATCGAGCAGATTTTCAAAACCCGCGGTATGCCGGCCGGAACGAAACACATACAAATCCGGTCCGGCGACAAAAAAGTCTATAATGCGCTCACTACGGGACAGACTCTCGGCCAGCGCCGCCGTCAAACTCACGGCCGCTTCGAACGCCTTGGACGGCTTCTTGCGCCAGTGCATCATAACCCGCGTATCCAGAACCAAGGCCACATGGCAGTAATATTCCTCTCGAAATTCCTTAACCACGGGCCGAGATAGCCGCGCCCAGGCGCGATTATCAATTTTACGAGGGGAATCTCCCGGTCGAAATTCCCGGTTACCCAGATATTCCGGCGATTCTCCCACACTGCCCGCGTATGCTACGCCGCCGGGCTGATAGCGCAGGTCCGGCGCCACTTCAACCGCTTCCAGCGAATCAAATTCCGGATGCACCAACAGCGAAACATCCTGCCGCCGATAATGACCGTAACGAAATAAGTTTAACGGAAACGTCGAATAACATCGCGGCGACGGAAATGTGTAAGCTCCCCGCCGGGCGGGCAACAACGTTACTTCCAAAGTAGTGCTTTCTCCCGGCGCCAGACGCGGTACAAATGTGTCGGCATTAATGTGCGCCAATCCAGGCGGTAATTCGGAAAAACCCACCGCCAAATCGTAAAAAGTACGTCTTGTGGGATTGGTAAGCATAAATGGCACATTCACCTGTTGACCGGCAATCATCCTCTCCGGCAAAACGCCCTTGAGCTGTACACGCGGATAAAATGCTAATCCCACCAACGGAGCCACAACGAGCGCCGCTAAAGCAATGCTACATAAATAATGATCGGAGATAAACAGATTAAAAATGGCTGTCAATATCACTGCCGCAATAACCAGCTTGCCGGACTCGGTCAGGAAAAATTTAATGACATAGCCGCGAAACCGAAGGGACCGGAACAATATTGTTTTAAATCCCCATCCTATCCATCCCAACAACCCACTTCGGCGTCTTCGTTTCTGCGCAGTTGCATGAAGATACTGCTCAACGTCTGACGCCATAAGGGGCGTGGCAGTTTGAGCAGAATGATAGCTGCTTTGCTCCGGATATTTTGGGAGAGGTGGAGCCATAAATCATCTCAAGTGGGAATTTTTACGCGTTCAAGCAGTTCCTGAATTATTTGGGGTTTGGTTCTTCCGGCGAATCTGGCTTTACTTGTCAGAATCAATCTATGCGCCAGGACAAACGAAGCCAGCCGCTGTACATCATCGGGTAAAACATATTCACGCCCATCGGCAAAGGCGGCTGCTTGTGACGCCCGACTAAGCATAATCGCACCGCGCGGGCTTACACCCAATTGCAATCGTTCATCGCGTCGGGTGGCATTAACGAGATCCACGATATATTGTGAAATGGCTGTGTCCGTATGCACCTGACGTACGCACTGCTGGATTTCCCGCACATCGTTCACATCCAGCACCGACTTGAGTTTTTCCAGGGGATGGTCATGCGAATACGATTGTAAAATCC
>JAFGBA010000066.1 GCA_016933395.1 Sedimentisphaerales bacterium
ATCCACCGTGCTCGCGATGAACTGGAACGTCTTATGGCGGCGGGCGTTGCCCTGACCATTGGTATGCAGGCGGTTATGAACCTTATGGTGGTTACCGGGTTGGCCCCCACCAAAGGTATCGCCTTGCCTTTCGTCAGCGCCGGTGGCACGGGCTTGCTCATCACCGCCGCCGCCGCGGGCGTCCTGATCAACGTCGGTCGTTCGCAAACGATGCCTTTGCTTTGTCCGAAAAAAGGTGAAGATAGCGTTAATGATGAAGTAGAACAGACTTTATTACATTTGAAATGAGTATGGTTTTCGACGGGTGAAGTGAGTTCAAAATTATATATTCTTGCCGGGGGCGGCAGCGGCGGTCATTTATACCCCGGTATCGCTGTGGCGCGGGCGTTACAGCAGTTACGACCTTCAGTGCGGGTATTGTTTCTCTGCACGAAGCGGGATATTGATGCGACAATTCTGGACGCCGAAGGTTACACCTATCATCCCCAACCCATTCGGCCGCTGCCCAGTCCCAAACGCCCTTGGCAGGCGATGGGATTTTACCGCAGTTGGCGGGCGAGTATGCGTCAGTGCAAATCCCTTGTGGCCCAGGAACGACCCGTCGCCGTGCTGGGGCTGGGTGGTTTCGCCTCCGCACCAGCCCTAAAGGTCGCTGCGAAACAGGGGATTCCTAACGCCATGCTCAATCCGGATGCGGTTCCCGGCAAGGCCAACCAGTATCTGGCTCGATTCGCGGATACAATTTTCCTGCAATTTGAAGCGACCAGGCCTTTTTTTGGTGAATTCACTACCAAATGCCGGATTACGGGTTGCCCGATTCGCCCGGAGCTTGTACAACAGGACCGACCGGCCGCACTGCGGGAACTCGGCCTTGATTCGGGCAAAAAAACCCTGGCAATAATGGGGGGATCGCTGGGTGGTCATAATGTCAATGCTGCTGTAGTCCGCTGGTTGACCGGTGAACAAAAATCCCTTTTACCTGCGGATTGGCAGATAATTCACCTGACCGGCGTTACGGATGAAGCCTGGGTGAAAAAGGAATACGAAACGGTGGGTATAAACGCCAAGGTGCTGGCGTTTACGCCGCGGATGGAACGGGTGTTGGCGGCCGCCGATCTGGTCATTGGCCGGGCCGGGGCGGTAACCTTGGCGGAGCTAACGGCCGTGGGCGTGCCGAGTATTTTATTGCCGTACCCATACCACCGTGATCGTCATCAGGAAAAAAACGCCAAAGTGTTGGCCGATGCCGGCGCCGCACGTATTGTCACGGATACCTGTAATGATGAAAAAACAGCTGTTCATTTAATAACTGATTTAAGTACTTTATTGCATAATGACGACGAATTAAGCAGAATGAAACAAAATGCTCGATTCCTGGGACGACGAGACGCTGCTCAGACAATAGCCGCATTTTTAGATGGACATAAGCACTAGTGAGAAATTTGTAATGACCTCGACGATCAATAACACCAGAGCCACTGCCGCCGGAATACGCATTGAGCCTATTCGACAAGTAGTAACCACTGCAAAAAGTTATCACTTCATCGGCATCGGCGGGTGCGGCATGAGCGGTTTGGCGCAAGTGCTTATGCAGCAAGGTCATCGCGTAAGCGGATCAGATATGCAGGATTCGGAACTCATTGGACGGCTGTCGTCGCAGGGGGCTGATGTGTGGGTCGGCCATGACGTTCGGTTTTTACCTGAAAAGTTGGATTGTGTGGTTATTTCCGCCGCCGTGAAGGAGAGTAATCCAGAATTACAGGCAGTGCGCAAACGCCACGCGCGGGTGATTAAATATGCTCAGCTTTTAGGGGAATTGAGCGGCATGTTTACCACGATGGCCATCGCCGGCACCCACGGCAAAAGCACCACCAGCGCCTGGACGGCTTGGCTGCTTCAGCGAGCCGGGTTGTCGCCCAGTTTTGTTATCGGGGCGGATGTTCCCCAGCTTGGCGGCGGCAGCGGAGCGGGGCGAGGAGAACATCTGGTCGTCGAGGCCTGCGAGTACGACCGATCGTTTTTACAACTTAAACCCACGGTTGCGGCCATCCTGAATATCGAAGCCGACCATTTGGACTATTATCGCGATTTGGACGAAATTATCTCCGCCTTTGGTGATTTCGCCGAACTGGTAGGACCAACGGGTTTGCTAGTGGTTAATGCGGACGATCCCGGCGTAAAGCGGGCGCTGGCGGGACGACATTTACGCTGCGAAACGTTTGCCCTCGGTGCCCGAGCCGACTGGCGGGCGGAAAATCTTCGTTATGAAGAGGGACATGGCTGTTTTGAACTGGTTCATGGCGAAGATTGGATAGGTCAGGTGCGTTTAAGCCTGCCCGGTTGGCACAATGTCGCCAATGCCCTGGCCGTCGCGGCCATGGCGCGGTCGGCCGGTCTGGAGGACGAGGCGATTCTTGCCGGTTTGGCGGATTTTCAGGGAGCAGGACGGCGTATGACCCTTCGGGCCGACATTAACGGGGTGAAGGTTATCGACGATTATGGGCATCATCCTACTGAAATTAGGACTACCCTCACTGCTATTCGTGACAAGTACCATCCGCGGCGTCTTTGGTGTATTTTTCAACCTCACCAGCACAGCCGAACGCGATTTTTACTCAATGAATTTGCTTTGAGTTTTGCCACGGCGGATGTAGTATTGCTGCCGGAGATTTATTTTGTTCGAGATTCCGAGGCTCTACGGCGGGAAATCAACGCCGAACAATTAGCCGAAAAAATCCGCGAGCAGGGGGGAAACGCCCGATTTCTGGGAGAATTTGAGGCGATTGTGGATCACTTGGCTGAAAAAACCGAGCCGGGTGATGTTATCGTAACGATGGGCGCCGGAGACGTCTGGAAAATCGCTGATGAGTATATTCGCCGATTTAGCTGATTGTGCCATCGAAAATGAGCCGATGAGCCGTCATACCTGGTTCAAGCTGGGTGGGCCGGCAAGGTATTTTATTCGTCCCCGCGATGAGGCGCAATTGCTGGAAGTGATCAAACGTTGCCGGGAAAACGATATTGAAATGTATGTTCTTGGTCGGGGCAGTAATCTGCTTGTTGCGGATGAAGGGGTGGATGGTGCGGTTATTCATCTGGGAGATCGCAATTTCGGCGCGTTGGACATCGACGAAAAAGAAGCGACGGTAAATGTCGGCGCCGGGGCGAGTCTTAACCGGGTATTACAAATGTGCGTTCGGCAGGGGCTTAGCGGCATGGAATGCCTGGTGGGCATACCCGGCAGTGTGGGCGGGTCGGTCAAGATTAACGCCGGCGGTCGGTTTGGCGACATTGGCAACGTTTGCCGCAAGATTCGTCTTATCGACAGCAGCGGCTACCAATTCGAACGTGAGCGGGATGATATATATTTTGGTTATCGTATGACCAATATTATGGCCAGGTTTGTCGTGGATGTGGAGTTTCAATTGGCGCCCGACGATCCCAACCGTATTGCCCGGTTGCTCAAGGAAATCTGGTTGCTCAAGAAGAATTCCCAGCCGACCGACACCCGCAACGCCGGTTGTATCTTCAAAAATCCGCGGGCCTTGTCGGCGGGAGCGCTTATCGACAAGGCCGGCCTGAAAGGATTCAGCATCGGCGGAGCGTCGGTCAGCACCCGTCACGCCAATTTCATCGTCGCTACTGACGGCGCTACCGCCAGGGATGTTATGAATCTCATCGATTATATTCGCCAGAAAGTCAGCGAGCGTTTTGAGGTGGATCTCGAAACGGAAGTCGAAATCTGGAAGTAACATGCCGGGCGGACTCAATATCACTGTTTTAAGGGGCGGTCCCGGTTCGGAACGAGAGGTGAGCCTGCAAAGCGGGGCGGCCGTCGCCAGAGCCTTGCGGTCGGTTGGTCATAAGGTTTTTGAAGCGGATATTACCCCTGATGATCTTAGCGCCCTTGACTATCCGGCTGATGTGATATTTGGTGTTTTACACGGGGAGTTCGGGGAGGATGGCCAACTTCAGGCTATTCTCGAGCAGCGCAGTCTACGGTTTGTCGGCAGTGATGCAGCAGCGTCGCGTTTAACTATTGATAAACACGCCGCCAAGTTATGTGTTGCTCAGGCGGGAGTTCAAACACCGCAGGAAGTGTTTTTTCCGGCGAATGAATACACCGATACAGCTTCGGATCGTTTGAATGCACAAATAGACCAAGCCATCGCACGCCTAAAGCTGCCGCTGGTGATTAAACCCGGTTGCGAAGGCAGCAGCGTCGGGGTGGTTATTACTCGGGATGCAGATCAAGTATATCAAGCCACCCACGAATGCCTAAAGAATTACGGCGATTGTTTGCTGGAACAATTCATCGCCGGGCGCGAATTGACAGTTGGCATTTTAGGCCAAATGCCTTTGCCTGTGTTGGAGATCAAACCTGCCGTTGGTTTTTACGACTACCATGCCAAATATGAGACTGACGATACAAGTTATCTTTTTGACGTCGGTTTGGAAATTACGGAGCTTCAAGAAATACAAGCCGATGCGCTAACGGCATTTAACGCCTTGGGCTGCCGTGACTTAGCGAGGATTGATTTTATCCGTGACTCCGCCGGCGGCCTGTGGTTTCTCGAGGCCAACACCATTCCCGGCTTCACCAGCCATTCGCTCCTGCCCAAAGCCGCGGCCCATATAGGGATTTCTTTCCCGGAATTATGCGACCGGATTGTACGATTAACGCTTGATCGGCCGATATAACTACAGGCGCAACGATACGCTGAAAGTGTATCCACGCGCCGAGGATGTCGGTATAGACCGGCGATTTTTGTTAATAATTACAACAGTAATCTACATAAGCATTTACAACATGGCGCGGAAAAAAGTAAAAAAGGTTAAAAAAGATCGGCCCAAATTCTGGCAGCGTTTAAAGGAAGGCCTCGAACCCGAGCAATGGGTGTGGCTGCGGCGGCGGGGGATTCAAGTTGCGGTGATGCTGATGGTTATTGTCGGCGGTGCGGCCGGGATGAAATACCTGCAAACGTATGTAAAGAGTGTCACCGCCCGGCGTGAAATTCCTTTGCGGTTAACCTGCGAGCATATTCCTTGGGCGACGCAGGAGCATATACAACAAATCCTTCTTTCCAGCGGAGTGAAAAATACCGACAACCTTCTTGACGAAACGCTTGTTTCCCAGTGGGCCGAAAATTTACAGGCCAATCCCTGGATCCGGCGGGTGCGCAAGGTGCACAAACATTACGACGGCCTGATCGAGTTCGACCTGGAACTGCGTGAACCGGTGGCGATGGTCGAAGACCACTCCGGCCGCTACATGGTGGACGCCGAAGGCATCGTGCTGCCGATGGTTCGCCTGGCGGACGGCCACGTCGTGCGGCTCACCGGGCAGGTGGAAGCTCTGCCTCAACCCGGCCAGGCGATTACGTCGTCAGCGTTACTGGCGGGGCTGGAAGTGCTGACCTATATCAAAAGTTACGATGATCGCCTGCCCGCGTCGGACCAGCTCTGGCGGGAACTGGCCATGCTGGATGTCAGCAATTACAACGGCAGGCGTTACGCCGACCAGACGCATCTGAAGTTTTACACCTGTGGCAATACCGAATTGCGCTGGGGAGCGGCGTTGGGCAAGGAAATAGCCCTTTACGAAGCGCCCCCGGAACGCAAACTCGAAACCCTCTACCGCAAACACAGCATCTACGGCACCTTCGACAAGTTTATGTCTGTCGAACTCTGCGAACTCCGCCCCGAAGTCGCCGATCCCTTGCGACGGGGATAATTTTTTAGCCACTGATTTGCACAGACATTCACTGATTAAAACAGTTTTTTGCCGCTTCACGAATCAGCACGAATAAAAAGCGTTATCTTTTGCCTTCTTCTTCATGTCCTTCGAGTTTTCGTGGTGAATAAGTCGTCTCTTAGTTACATGTCTTTATAATCATGTTGGCCTAGAGGGATTTTTGGCTTGAGCGTTAATCCCTACGATCTATAATAAATCCCATCGGCTCCGAAGGCCAAAAGAGGTGCGGTTTATGCTGAAGGATGTGCAACCAGCGTTTGGTTTTGCTTTAGATTAACCGCATGGGCTAAGTGCCCATCCTACATTTTCATGTTAGGTTGTATTCTTTGATTTTTCGGTAGAGGGTGCGTTCGCCGATGCCGAGCATTTTGGCGGCTTGTTCGCGGTTGCCTTTGACCAGTTCGAGGGTGCGGCGGATGGCGGTTTTTTCCAGTTCATCCAGCTTGACGCCGGCGAGTTGGCTGAGGGTTTCATCCTCGCCCTGGCGATGGTGCATTTCAAAGGGCAGGTCGGCGACGTCGAGCCATTCCTTTTCCGCCAGCACGACCATTGTCTTGATGGTGTTGCGCAGTTCGCGGACGTTGCCGGGCCACTCGTATTGTTTCAAGAGCCGCAGGGCCGGCGGGGTGAACCCCTTGACCGGGCGGTTTTCCTTTTCGCTGAATTCGCGGATGAAATAGTTCAGCAGCGGTTCGATATCGCCGCGCCGCTGCCGCAGGGGCGGGATTTCCACGTCCACGCCGCGAATACGGAAATACAGGTCCTGGCGAAATTTCTTTTTTTCGATGCCTTCCTGGAGGTTCTGATTGGTGGCGCTGATGATACGCACATCCACCTTAAACCCCGTTGTGCTGCCCACCGGGATGACGGTATGGTCCTCCAGCACGCGCAAAAGTTTGGCCTGCATGGCCAGGGGCATGTCGCCGATCTCATCCAGGAACAGCGTTCCATCGTCAGCGACGGCAAACACGCCCTTACGGTCCCCGGCGGCGCCCGTAAATGCGCCCTTGACGTGCCCGAAAAGTTCGCTTTCCAGCAGCGAGTCGCTCAGCCCGGCGCAATTGACGGGCACAAACGGACCGTTTTTGCGCGGTGAGTTCTGATGAATAGCATTAGCCAGCAGTTCCTTGCCCACGCCGCTTTCACCCCGCAGCAGCACGGTGATATCGCTGGTCGCCGCCCGCCGCAGCGTGTCCAGAATCCGCAGCATGGTCGGCGATTCGCCCACGATGCCGTCAAAACCGAATTTTTCATCCAGGCGGTCCTGCAACTGGCGGTTCTCAGTGGTAAGCTGCACTTTTTGCGTCGCCCGCGCCACCACCGTTCGCAACAGGTCCAGATCGATGGGTTTTTCGATGTAGTCGTAAGCTCCGTCCCGCAGCGCCTGCTTGCAGGTTTCAATCGAACTATGCGCGGTAATCATCACGACTTCGCACAGCCGGTTCTCCGCGCGAATGCCTTCCAGCACGCCGAGGCCGTCGATATCGCCGCCCAGCTTCAGATCGGTAATGACCAGGTCGAACCAGCCCTGGCGATATTTATCCAACCCGGTCCGGCCGTCATGCACTGTCGTTACCTGGTAGTCCCGCTCCAAAGCTTCCGCCATGACTTCCGCGTGGGCCTGTTCATCTTCGACAATTAAAATATGCGGTTTATCACTCATACGTTCTTGGGTGAGTCCTTGTTTTCTTACCTCAGCCCCCAACGAAAGTTGGGGGTCGGCCGTTCTGTGCGTTTTTGTCGGCTATGTCTGTTCGTCCCCTGGCTTTCGTCAGGGGCTAAGCCCCGGATGAGAATCCGGGGTCGGCCGTTCTGTGCGTTTTTGTCGGCTATGTCTGTTCGTCCCCTGACTTTCGTCAGGGGCTAAGCCCCGG
>JAFGBA010000067.1 GCA_016933395.1 Sedimentisphaerales bacterium
ATGCACTTCTTATAACTCCCGGAAACTACCCGGGAATATCAATATGCCATTTATATGTACAAATCCAAGCAATAGATCAAACATCAAATAATTGTTTTTGACCTTGTGGTTCGATAGATTCACCCAGCACTTCATTCGCTTCCGCGATGAATTCGTTAACATCTTGAAAGTCGCGGTATACACTGGCGTAGCGGATATACGCCACGCGATCCAGACGGCGCAATCGCTCAACCGTCAAGGCCCCAATACGCTGAGTGGCGATTTCCTGTTTGCCTTCCCGAAAAAGCTGTTCTTCCACATCCTCTGTAAGTGCAAGGATTTGTGCCATAGCAACCGGTCGTTTGTAACAAGCTTTTTGAACGCCGGCGATGATTTTCTGACGATCATAAGGAACCCGGCTGCCATCCTTTTTAATAATAGTAAGTTTTACCGTTTCTTCGATGCGTTCATAGGTGGTAAAGCGGCGCTTACAAGCCGAACATTGCCGACGACGCCGTATAATTCGACCACCTTCACTGGAGCGGGAGTCAATAACCCGATCTGAATCTTCTTTACAAAACGGGCATCTCACTGTTACATCCAGGCCTTTAAAAGAGGCAGCTCAGAACAAGCCCTATATATAGATCGAAGTAATTAATAACACCCAATATCTGGGGCGTCAATTAAAAATCTTTATTTGATAAGTAGTTATAGTTTATTAACAATAGCAGGAGAGCAAAATTTGGTTTTTAACTTATTTAAAATAAGTAATTTATGTTAAATTTCGTATTTTACTAACAGGCTGTGAGAAATTTTAAAATTCTTTTATGTACAAGGATTTATATAAATAATTTAGGTTTTTGTTAAATGTACTCGGTTGAACAAGTAAATATTCATATTAGCATTTTTAACCGTAACCTATACAAAGGACCGATAACACTATTGGCGCGAAAAAACTATTGTTTGCTACAGCAGGAGTTAGGGCGGACCATACCCGCCAATTTGTATTTGTAAGATGTGTCTCTGATTGATGTGATTGCTGATCCGGAAGACTACGGGATGCAGGAAACTCAAAATACCATAATATTACCGGAAATACAAATTCCGGTTGATCCCTATCCTTGCAACATGGAAGTTCTTTGGGAGCAAAGTCCCCATTTGGCCCAGAAGATTGATTTGATTGATGAGTCCGAGTTACCCGAAGCCATACCTGCTCGTAACGGCCAAATGACCTGTCAGATGCAGGGGGAAAAGGGCATGGTTTTTTTGCATAGCCGCTACGACCCCGGTCGGGAGGCTGAGCAATGGGCCTCTGGCGTGGAGGAAATGGCCGCCGCGCAAATCGACGAAAAGGCCGGTAAAGTCCCCATGTGTTACATCGTCGATGGCTTTGGACTGGGCTACCATGTAAAGGCGTTGTATGAGCGGTTGTCCGGCGAAACCACGATTATCGTTATCGAGCCGGATTTACGCATGTTGCGCATAGCCCTTGAACTCAATGACTACAGCGAAATGCTCGCCGGCAAGCGCGTCAGTTTCATTACACGCAACGACCGGGAGGAAATATTCGCCCGTCTTCAGCCTTATGGTAATTTAATGATGCTGGGCATGGTGTTCACTCGCACGTTAATCCGCCTTAATGAGCCATTTTATCGCGACGTGCATCAGCTTATCACAGAATTCGTTTCCTTTATTCGTACGCACATGGTTACTCTCCTGGGCATGGGCTTGCAAACCTGCCGGCATATCCTCGCCAACCTCAAGGCCTATATCACCACGCCGCCGATAAACATCCTGAAAAATCGTTTTATCGGCTATCCCGTGGTGTTGGTTTCGGCCGGACCATCGCTGCGAAAAAACCTTCCGTTGCTCAAAAAATACCGCGATCAGGTGATGGTGGTTGCCGTGCAGACCACCCTTAAACCGTTGCTGGCCGAAGGCATCAAGCCGGATTTCGTCACCAGCCTCGATTATCATGAAGTCAGCCGCCGCTTTTTTGAAGGTCTCGACGAGGAATTGGCCGATATCCACCTCATCGCCGAACCCAAGGCCAATCCCGTCGTTATCGATTATTACCTTGAGCATGGTCCGGTGTCGGTTTTGTTTAGCGACTTTGCTAACCGCGTTTTGGGCGGCGATGGCGCAAATCCTCAACGCGACGGTTTGGCCGCCGGCGCGACCGTCGCCCATTTGGCGTTTTATCTGGCTCAGTACCTTGGCGGCGACCCCATTATTTTTATCGGACAGGATTTGGCCTTCACCGATAACGTCTATTACAGCCCCGGCACCGCTCTCCATGCCACCTGGCAGCCGGAACTTAATCGTTTTTGCACTATCGAGATGAAGGAATGGGAGCGCATCGTCCGCCATCGCAACCTCCTTCGCCAGGTCAAGGATATCCACGGTCAGGCGATTTACACTGACGAGCAGATGTTCACATACTTGCAACAATTCGAAAAAGATTTTGCCGATGCGAGGGCGCGGGTGATCGACGCCACCGGCGGGGGGGCGCTCAAGCACCATTGTGAAACGATGGACTTTGCTGCTGCTCTTGAGCAAAATTGCCATGGTTGTGTGGACCAACGACTTTTCGACTATCGCCGTGATTGGGTGCAGCGGGATTTGTCGTTGCTCGACGCCGCGCGCCAAAAATTGGATAAAACGATTGAAAATGTGGAAGAATTACAACAAATCGTGAAAGAAACGATTGTTTTGGTGCAGGATATGCTCGAATTGATAGATGACCAGCCGCGCCTCAACGAAAGAATGGTGCGCCTGGACGAATTGCGGACCATGGTGCGGCATCGCCAGGGATTGTACCGTCTGGTGAGTTATGTCTCGCAAATGGCCGAATTGTACCGCTTCCGCCAGGACCGCGCCATCGAAGCCGAAAACGCCGAAGGTAAACAACGCCAACGCCGCCAACTGTTGCGCGACGTGGGTTACGTCTCTGAAATCGCCAAAGGCTGTGAACGGCTGCTGGGATTATTAAATGAAACAAAACAGCAACTCGAGGAGTCACCCGCGAACTAATGGCGACTAACGGCCGAAAAAACGCCGCCTTGATATACGCCGATATGAATCGCAGCACCATCGGCACACGCTCGTATGTCAACCGGGAACTGGCCGGCAAGCCGGTCTTGCGCCGTACCGTGGAGCGATTGCGAAGTATCGATTCTCTTGATACTTGTGTAGTGTTTTGTCCTTCCGACCAGGTTAATGCGATTGCGTCTTTGGTTCAAGGCACAGCCGCTGACGTTGTGGGGCTGAAAGAACCGGTCTTTGTTAATCCCTATGTCAAACGCCGCAAATGGTCTTTGGCCAGTTGGCGGGGCGGTATCCATGAGGCCACGGTGGATGATGAATTCGCCGCCACCCAGGAAATGGTTTTGTGCTCACGCCAACGCGATATCTATACCGCTCTGGCTGTGCCCGCCGAGGCGGTGCTGATAGACGGACAGTTGCTTCAAGGTTTGTTGGAGCATCACCATCAAAATGTCGAACAGATGCGTTATACCTTTTCGCAGGCGGCGCCGGGATTAACCTGCAGCGCCTTCCGCCTGGATTTACTCCATGAACTCACTTTATCGAAGGGACATATAGGTGATCTGATAGCTTATCATCCCGACAGTCCTCAGCCCGATTTTATCATGCAGGAAAGTTGCTACCGCGTCGATTCGCCTTTGTACCTTACCCCGTTTCGTTTTCTCGCCGATAACCAGCGAAGCTTCGAGGCGTTGGAATGCCTCCTTGCCGCGGAAAATGGCCGTCCTGTTTCCGCCGCCCAGGCCATAACGGTAATCGCTCCACGTTTACTCCAGCCGGGTCGCTTGCCCGCCGAACTGGAAATCGAAATCACCACCGAGCCAAGCCTGCGGATTGCAGGTTACCCACACGGCAAAATACAGCACGGTCGGATGTCAGTGAACCAGTTCCGGCAAATCGTCGCAGGATGTCAATCCTATGATGATATTTGCCTGACACTCGGCGGTTTTGGCGAACCAATGGCGCACCCACAACTTATGGATATCATCGCCATCGCCAAAAATGCGGGCATATTCGCCATTAATATCGAAACCGACGGCCGTCGCCTTGATGATAAAATGGCCGACATGCTCCTCAACAGCGATGTTGATGTTCTCAGCGTTTTTCTCGATGCCGACAGCGAAAACCTTTATCGCCAGGTTAAAGGCGAGGGTGGTTTTGACGAACTCACCGCCCGCCTGGAAGCCTTTGTCGAAGCGAGTAACAAAGTTAATGGTCCCCAGGTCGTTCCGCATCTGGTCAAGACGCGACAAACCATGGCTGAGATGGAGCGTTTTTATGACCGCTGGTTAAAAACCTGCGGAGCGGCTGTCATCGTCGGTTATAACGATTTTGCCGGCCAAATCGCGGACCAATCCGTCATGAATATGTGTCCGCCCCGGCGTTTCCCCTGTCGGCGATTGTGGCGCTGCCTGACTATTTTCGCGGACGGTACTGCAACGATATGCCCGCAGGATTTCAAAGCCGCCCATTCTCTCGGCAATGCCTTCACCATAAGTGTTGAAGACCTCTGGTCCGGCGAAACCATAAACGCTTTGCGCCAGGCGCATTTGAAAAACGACTATGGCATTAATCCCCTGTGCACTCATTGCAAGGAGTGGCCGAGATAACACAAGGCGGGTCGTGCCCGCCATATCACAATAAAGGGATATTCCCATGTTGCCGTCAAATCGTCAATTTATAGGGTGTTTGATTTGCTTATGTCTGATTGGAACGGGTTGCAACCAGGCCCTTAAGGTGGTTCACTATGCCGATAAAAAACGCGTGGATGACACGCTGAAATTCCGGCAAGTCGAACAACAAATCAAACCTTTTATGTCCCAGCAGGACGTTTACAAAATTATAGGCGACCCCAACCGCGTGTGCACCGGTGAAGAGATGACAAAATTGAGTTACGCCGGTGTGGACATCGGTTGGCGGCCCGACGCCTACAACAAAACAAAATACTGTTGGTTCGCCATCCCCCAGGGGGCAACCAACTCCTGGCTGGTGGTGGAGTTGGAGTGTCGCGAAAACGACGTTTATTACGTGGACGGCAAAACGATATGGATCGGCGGCGGCGGCTCCGGTGTGGCCGCGGGCAAATACTACACCGTGTACTCCTGCAATTATTTCTGGAGCCTGCTCGAATTTGGCCTGTTAAAACGCTGGTAATCTGGTGGGGCGGGCCGTGCCCGCCAGTTTTTTGTGGAATGAATTTTAACCCGCGCGATAACGTACCGCCGGCGTCTCGCCGGCACGACATTTATATAAGGAAATATCATTGCAAACCCTCGCTATCATCCCCGCCCGCGCCAACAGCCGCGGCGTTCCTGATAAAAATATTCGGCCGCTCCTGGGCAAACCCGTCATCGCCTATAGCATCGAAGCCGCCCTCGCCGCCCGTCTCATCACCCGTGTGGCCGTCTCCTCCGATGATCTGCGCATCCGGAACATCTGCGACCAATATCAGGTTGAATTCATCGAACGCCCAACCGAACTCGCCGCCGATGCCTCCCGCATAGATGACGCCATGCGCCATGTCTGCCAATACCTTGACCAAAAGGAAAACTACCGTCCTGACGCCGTTGTCTTGCTTTACGCCAACGTCCCCGTTCGCGCCGACGGCGTCATCGACCGCGCCGTCGAGAAACTTCAACAAACCGGCGCCGACTCCGTGCAAAGTTTCTCTCCCGTCGGCAAATTTCATCCCTACTGGCTTTATACCTTCGACGCTGACGGCCGCGCCGGTAAATTCATCGACAACGCCGTCTACCGCCGCCAGGAACTCCCGCCTGTCTATTGCATCGACGGCGCAGTAGCCGTTGTGCGATATAATGTCCTCATGGCCGCCGCCGGCAATCCCGACCCCCATGCCTTTTTCGGCCGCGACCGCCGCGGCGTCATCCAACCCCACGGCTCCACCGTCGATATTGACCACCCCCTCGATTTCCACCTCGCCGAAGCCCTCCTCCGCCAGTAACGTGACGCGGGCATCCTGCCCGCGAATGAAATGTAGCTCAACCGTCCTCGGTTGAGATTAAAAAGTGGCATGTACGTCCCCGCCCATGGTTTGAAAGTACCGCCGGCCTCCGGCCGGCATTTTATCTTCATCCGATACGTCCGATGGGTCTGACTTGTCCGTTTCTTACGGCGCGTCTAATGCTTCATCCCTATTGTTATCCCTCCAACCAATTCGCCGCCATCACCGCCAAATCCAGCAAATCCACAAACCCATCCCCGCCC
>JAFGBA010000068.1 GCA_016933395.1 Sedimentisphaerales bacterium
ATTGTTTCGTTCGACTTCACCATAATCCTTGATCTCACATATGGAAGCCAAAGTTATATGGCGATCCCGAATCGGTTTGGCGTCAGGATGATTAATATGGAGATATCGTCGCCTGCAATGAGGAGATAATTCGAGACGATCCGCCGAAAAATTGAGACTATCCGGCATGTCCAAATAACCTAAATCTGCAAAATATTATCGTTATAAAACTACATATATCATGCTCGATAACTCTTTTAAAATCAAGATAAAAAGTTCCTTAATAATATATTTCAGAACTAATTATTCCGAAATAAAACGTTTAATTATTATATATAACTAATTGTTATATAAACACTAATAAATAATCATGCCATTAACGATCAATAACATACTCATGTTATTATCAAACAATATCATATACTCTCCTAAATATAATATCCGCCTTTTAAAATAAGCAAATGGATAAATGATAGTTTTAAACATGCTATTGGTAGTTTCCGCTATTCCTGACCGCTGCAATCTATTTTATAATTTATTGTATAGAAGATGGTAAAGACCGTACGAGGTGTAACAATTCGCTCCTTTTGATTAGCTTCATAAAAAAACAACTGTGTTAAAGTCTTATTTTTAATGAGTTTAGGAATTTTTAAATATTACGAATTTTTGAAGTAGGATTTGTTATCCTGACTGGCATTACCAGTTCAAGACGCGTTTACGCCGTAAATGCTTTTAAAGGCTAAGCATTATTTTATATTTTCAATGAATGGAGGACGCCCCATGAAAAGCGAAAAAACCGGTTCAATGAAATGGACTTTCAGGCTTATGATGTTAATTATACCCATAGGAGTGGTAAATAACCTTGCCAAAGGCGATTTGGTGGGATTATGGCGTTTTGATGAAGGGGTTGGGTATGTGACGTATGACAGTTCCGGTAACGAAAATACAGGTTATCTTTGGGCAAATAGCGGTAATTTGCCCTCTTGGATTGACAGTCAGACCGGTTATGGCAAGGCGCTGCAGTTCGGCCAAACTACATCTGATCAAAACCAAGTTTATGTCAACTATTCCCCGGAACTGGAACTGGTCAGCAAATGGACCATTGCGTTTTGGGTGCGCATAGATAGTGATTCGGCTCCCAACGATTATGGCACGCCCATTCACTGTGAAAATTATGTCGTAATGGGTGGTGCAAGTTATGATAAAGCAATGTACTTTTGGCCCACGGCGGCGGACGGCACATGGCAGAAAACCTGGCAATTCGGCCTGGGCGCGAATACTCAGCCATCATTAGGTTCATGGCATCATATCGCAGTAACGTTCGACGGCACGTACTTTACCTTCTATAAAGACGGCGCCATCGTGTCAGGTTATCCTACATCCACTAAACCAGGGTCCTCGCCGCCGGTTGATTTGCCTGATCGCCTTGGTAATCGCACCGAGATTTATTGGACCTATATGTATTTTGGCAGTTACTTTATGCCGGGCGGCACGGAATTCTACCATTGGCTGGCCGGGGCTCTCGATGATATGGCAATTTTTAATGAGTGTCTAAGCCAGACACAGATACAAACTATCATGGGCGGCGATTTCGCCGGTCCGTGGATGACGTATGAAGAGTCGCCTTTCAGCGATTATATTTGGAATCCCACTTTCATAAGTGCTCTGGCGCAATTGCCCGATGAGCCGGGCGAAGTGGTCGAGCCTTTTTTACCGCCAAACTGGGACGGCGTCGATGACAATGAGCCGGCTAACGATTACGGCGTTATTAACGCCACCGGCTGGGTTGGCGCCCAACCTACATTGATTAAATACGCGGCGTCCATTTCGGCGGGCGATAAACTTTACCAGTTGTCGAATAAAGCATTGCAGACGTATGTCGACGGCATGAAATTCAGATTATATGCACAGGTGGCTGGGAATACGGCCGCTATCGGCGACAAAGTGGGTGTCCGTTTTTACGTCGCCGAAAGCAGTGATCCTAATATCATGACGCAAATCAGCGACATTTACACCACGATTACCTCCGCCGAGGAGTGGGTTGAAATAAGTGATTCCTCCTGGACAGCGGGTTCCGGTGACGTGGGGGATTATTTATACGCCGAAGCTTATGTTGAACAGCAGGGTTCCGGCGGCGGCGCGGGCAGCGCTTATGGCTATTTCGACCTTATTCACGCCCAACTTATTCCTTCGGATTGCGATGAAGTGGCTCTTCTGAACCACACTCTGGATCTTGATTTTAATGCGGACTGTTTCGTGAATCTGAAAGAATTTTCCCAGATGAGTGATAACTGGCTTAGAAATGATGATCCTGAACCAGTGCCGGCGAATCCGGGCGAGTTGCTAACGAATTGGGATTTCTATCAGGATTTATCTCTGGTGCCGGAAGCGGGCAATTTCCAACCACAACGGGCGCCGACGGGGTGGACATTTACAAATTCAAGCGGCACCTGGAATTATGGTTTCCAGAACGTGACGAATATCGGTGTGGTGCATTCGCCGGAGGCCGGCCTTTTTGAAGCCGCCGGCGGTTCGGTGGCGGTGTATATTGATCCTAACACCGTGTTGAGCCAGACGGTCACGTCTGAAACAATTTCCAATGGTGAAACCTATTATCTCTCAGCCATGGTTGCCGGCAGCAGTTCGGCGTATGACGAGACGGTTCCCGGCGGCAACAGCGTGTACGTCTATTTTGAAGCGGTTGACCCCTGCACCCAGGTCGTGACAGGAACCCTCAAGGCTTTTACCAATGCTGATATGACGGCGTTTGTTTCGCCGAATCACACAAACTGGCGGCGTTTGATGTACACTTACACCGCCGACGGCACTTACGCCGGCGACCAATTCCGTGTTCGCGCCGTGCATCACAAGAACACGGAATACACCGTTGACGTTGATGGATGGGTATGGATCGGCAACATGTCCATCATAAAAGGCCAAGCTAACAAACCGACCGACTGGCCTGTAACGAACCTACTCACCAATGGCGATTTTGAAGATGTCAGCAATTACACAGTAACTGAGCAACTTACCTTGAAAGGTACGCATAGCGGGTACGTCGATATTGATAACGCCGGTGAAAGTCCCAATGGATGGGAGTACGAAGTGTGGGATCCGGCCACTACAGGGTGGAATGGAATGCAGTGTTTCATGTGGGGACCTTCGCCGCAGCCGTCACAGGGACGAATCGCGTTTGGCATTTCACCCGGCAACGTGCCCGAACATGTTCTAGGTCAAAAAATCAATTCGCCAACTATTGTTTACGGCGAAACATATTATCTAACCAGCGTTTCGACGATTTCCTGGAGTCAGTATGTCCAATATCCCAATACCTGGCCTGTCCCCGACCCTCAGGTGACAGTGGAGATATTTTGGCTTGCAGGCGATGACATCTCGGAGAGAACCAAGCTTGCCGAGGTGGTGGCGACGGTCGAAGGCAGTATGGGTACGGCCGCCGGCCGCTGGATAACCACGTCAACCAGTTTTACTGTTACGGATGCGAACGCCAACGGCAAGAAATTTTATGTACACGCCAAGACCAGCGATCCAATCGCTTTCTTTGATGATATCTATCTTGGTCTTGAACCCTGGCCGACAGAAGGCGCTTATACCTGCGCCCAATACCTGCTGGATAATCCGGATTTAGCCGTTGATATCGATAACGATTGTGATGTTGACCTGGACGACTTCAAGATCTTGGCGACTGACTGGTTGCTATGTAATGAGCCAGGCCAAACCGGTTGCGTGGAAAATTGGTTTGATTGGTAACCGTAATTTCCATGATGGCAAGTCCATCTGAAAAGTAAATAGCTCCAAGAAAGGAGGTATGTAGAGAAAACAATATTGAACGTGTGTGTGAAGATTGAAGAGTGTGCTCTGTACGAAAGACAGACGCTGATGTCAGCGTCGCAAAGGAAATGTTAGTTTCGGAGGAAAATGTGATGAAAAAACTTATTGTAGGCATATTGCTGGTGTTTGTTCTGGCGATGAATGCCCAGGCGGATTTAGTGTTGTATATGGATTTTGAACAGATCATTGATTACGGCGGCGGCATTTACGTCGTACCCGATCAGTCGGGTTACGGTAATCACGGCATGTTGGAAGCGGGTTTTCCCGGCTCCAGTACGGCATTACCCTCACAAACACCCAGCGTTAACGGTTCTCAGGCCCTGTTGTTTGGTTATGACGGTGGCGTTCCCGGCGCCGGCTGGAACGACGTGGCCGTCGCTTACAGTTCCGAGTTGGGCAATGTCGGACAGATGTGGTCCATGGCCTTTTGGGCGCGACAGGATGATAACGGCCCCGAATGGAGCGGTAATTACCCTCGGATTATCAGTTGCCCCAATTATGAGATTGAATTGGGTGCTGAAGGTGATCCGGCCAGTTATTTCTGGCCCTGGATGGCTGATCCCGCCTGGGGTGATCCGGCGTCCTGGGATATGACGATGGCCAATAATCCCTATCAGTCATGGTTCCACATGGTATTAACATACGATGGAACAACGTTCATCCAATACATTAATGGCACTCCTGTATTCGGAAACAATCAGATGGGACCTTTCGTGGAAAGCACCTGGACTGATCCTGATTCCGACTGGTCCGATATCGACGGTTTGGGCACACCGACGCCTTTGCGGATTGGAACCCAGGCTTGGATAAATCAGCGCTACCTGGTTGGCGCACTGGATGATGTCGCCATTTGGGGTAATTGCTACCTGGATGCAGACACTGTGGCGGATCTGTATAACGGTGTAGTTACTCCTTTAACGGCCCCTTGTATTCCGGAACCAATGACGCTGAGTTTGCTGGCTCTGGGCGGCGCGGCGTTGCTGCGTCGGCGAAAATAAGGCCTCAGTGGGATTTATAAGCCCTTGAAGGCTATAATTTTGCAGAGAAGTGCAGCGGCGGGTGCTCCGGTGCGGAGCGCCTCGCCTGCTGCTTTAACATTGGATTGACACGGAATAAATGTCATTCCGAATGCAGCGAAACCTATAACGCTGTGTTCGGTATGACATTAAATGACATAAGAATAATGAATTGCCGGTAGGTAGTATCGGCCCAGCGGTTGAGGAGCGTATTATGCACACTAAAAAAGGATTTACCCTGATTGAGCTGCTGGTGGTGGTCTCTATTATCGCCCTATTGGTGAGTATTTTACTGCCGGCTCTGAACAAAGCGCGGGAACAGGCCAAGGCGGTGGTCTGTCTGAGCACCATCAAAAGTTTCGCCACGGCCAACGAAGTTTACTCTGCCAGTTATAATGGTTACTACGTACCTAGCTCACAAACCCCCCTTGATCCTGCTCAATGGTGGGGCATGCGATGGCCGGAAGTGACACAATTTCGCGAAATTATCGCTATGCAGAAATCGGAAGATTTATGGGAAGATGCATATATGTTTCCGGAAGGACTGCGTTGTCCGAGTCACAAGTATATCGACGATGACGCGTATTTGGAACAAATGCGCGATACATTCCAAAGCGCCGATGGTAGATATGCCTGGCAAATCAGTTATGGTTATAATGTAGAATACTGGACACATAAGAATTTCGAAATTTTAGGCAACGGCGGATTCCCTGACAGAAATCAAATATATGCGTTCAAGGCATCAAGCATCCGTTCTGCAAGTGAAAAATTACAGTGGATTGACGCTATTTCATACTCGGCGCAATATGCATGGGCGGATTACCGCTCAAGTGCCGATGGCGGGAATTCATTATGGTATCAATTTGGTGATGATGTTGTTCAGGCCGGCTTGTTATCTCAAGGTTTTCCAGGATGGAAACCGTGGAATGTACGGTTCTACACAACTTATCGTCATTCGAATAGTGCGAATGTGGCGTTTTTCGATGGTCACGGTGAAAAATTAGACGATGAAGAAGTTTACGACGTGGATAATCCGGGATATTTATATAATCTCGATAACCGCAATCAAAATCCGCTGTGGGATGTGAAATGGCCGGTGGCGGAATAAATATTCTATCGATCAGCGAAAAACTACAAGCGTTATGAACCCGACATTCCATGTCGGGTTTTTTTTCACCTTTCCGCCTTTGGGGAGTATAATGCCATATAGATATGAGATTATTATTCGTTTTTGCCTGGAATATGATATGAAGCGGCTAAGCATATTTATCCTTATGTTGGCTGTAACAATGGCTGTTATGGCGGAACAAAGTAGTAGCGGCCAGGTGGAACTTGCCAATCCGGCTAAATCCCTGCAAACAGGGGATATACAATTACACTTCACGGCGCCGAAGGAGTTTGTGCGACTGGTAGTGTTTTATGGGGCGGGCGAGTGGTGGTTATGCAAGGCCGCACCGCGGCGAGGTGAACATTTCGAGTTGGCGTTGTATGATTACGGGGCCGATGAACTCAAACTTCGTTTTTACACCGAACGCGCCGATGGCACGGGGGAGTTTACGAACTCAATGCGATTACCTGTGACGGGTGGGCGCAGCGACTGGGGGAAAGATCGCATCACGGCCAAGGGGCATCCGGTGGGCTTTAACCTGATTTATGCCTTGGACGCCGGCAGTGAAGCGAAAATGTTAAGGGCGGTAAAAGAATTGGCGGAACTGGGCATAAAAGACTTTTTAGTTAATTTCTACTATCAAAATTACATTAATAATTTGGAAACCGGGGCTTTCGACCGATTGCTGGATGCGACCGACGAACTGGGCTGCCGGGTATGGTTCAATACACGGGAACTGGAATTCTGGGGCCAGCCGGGGTATCACCGCATTGGCAAAATGAATCCGGAACTGGCCGAAAAAGTGGCATTTACCTTTGTAACGGGTAAGCGTCATTATCTCAAAGGCGCGGCCGAAGCGGATGATTTTAATTATGTCCTATCGCAGCTAACTCTGCCCCATAACGATGAGAGCGACATCCTTTACGTGCGTGCGTATTTGTATGATCCGAAGGCCATAGACCCTCTACCGACGTGCCGTGTGTTGGATGATAAGGAATTTACCTGGTCGTTTCGGGTGGATCGGCCGGATGATGAAAACAAAGCTTTTCCCAAATTGACATATAAAGTAAAAGCTTTACCTAAAGAAAAGGACAAAGTTATCAGTGTGGTGCTGGCGGTGAAAACGCTAAATCCCTATTTGGTGCCACCTTTATGGGACGATGATTATTATGAGCAGTTTTACCTGCCCTGCATCGTTGAACCGCTGATTGAATTCGCCAAACTAAAGGAACATCCCAGTTTTCAGGGCATTGCTCCGATCAACGAACCGACGTTCACCTGGGACGGCGGCGAAATGCTGCATCCGACGCTGGAACGACGCTGGCATGAGTTTTTAGAACGTCGCTACAGTACGCTGGAAAATGTAAATCGTGCTTTTAAAAGGAATTATGAGTCATTTGGAGTTATTCCCTATGAAGTGCGTCTCATTTACGCCGGAGCATATCACACCGGCTGGTCGGGTCGGCCGGGCGAAAAAGGGATGAACAGTAAATATGAAATCGCCAAATCACTGTTTCGCGAGGAGATTATTAACCTGATTTATCAGCGAACCATTGAGCCCTATCGGCGGGTATTCCCAGATAAAGATTATTTCCAAAAATTCCACCATGCCAGTCCGTTTAGCTGGTATGGCCTGCGGATGCAACAGGCGCATACGTCTATTCGATTGCCGCAGATTACCGTGATGGCCAGCGATATTTATCCCCTCGGTTTCAAAGAAGGCAAACTTCAAAATCCCGCCGAGGTTCTGGGATTGTACATGGGATTTGCATCTTACGGCGCATTGTTGGGACGAGGGCAATATAAACCGGCATGGCTGGCGGAAACTGATTTCGGACGCTATCGCCACGACGCCGAACACACTGCACTGATGACGAAACTGATGCTCGATGCTATCGCCGCCACGGGTACGTCGCGAACATTTTTATGGTGTGTTTCCCCCTGGGGAAATAAAAAGGATAATGTCATTAACGATGAAAACGCCTATTCACCCCATTTTGAGGAATATCCAGATCGATTGACGCCGGGATTGCTGGTTATTGAGGAATTCAATCGTGAAAATTGCCAACGGGATATTATTCAGCCTGATTATGACGTCGTTTTACTGGCCGGGCCAACAGATAGCATTTTACACGGCGCCTGGGATTACGGCCAATCGGTGGAGAGTTTCAATCAGTGGACCGCCGCCGTTATTAACCACGGATTGCAAGCGGCCCAGGGAGTGCTGACGCCGGAATCGTGCGGTTTTGGCCGGGCGGTGGTGGTGCCGGGCGGATATTATCTCAGCGAGGCCGAACGAGGTCTTATCAGAGACTTGCAAAAGCCGGTATTGATTCTGGGAGATCCCTATGTGACCAATCCGGTGGATGGCAAGGCAACGGCCGCTTTCAAGTCGGCTGATGATGTTTATCTCGAAAAAACGACACAGATGGAGCTTGCCGACGGATTAAAAATAAACATCAGTAAAATCGGCCGTCTGGCTCCTCCCCCTGATGCCCAGGTATTGACAAGTATTAAACTGGATGACAACAAAATGCATCCGGTTTTCTTCCGGGTGGAAAATCGCTGGACATTTAGCGCGTATCCGGCCACGCCTGAAGACGCCGCCCGGCTGGTGCGATACTGGTTTGACAATACCCGTTAAAAGAGCCATAATATTCACCGCAATGTTGTCGAGGAATCGCCCCTGCCTTAAAGGGGCTGTTTCGTTTGGAGAATAGCTATGCCCGTATCCGCAATGATTATTGGAGACCCGCTGACCAACATGCCCTGGCAGGATCGCCCGGCCGATTGCAACGAGATTATGTGGCGATATTCCAAAAATCCGGTTATCGACGTCAAGCCGATACCGGTGGCCCAGGCAATTTATAATAGCGCCGTTGTGCCTTATCAGGGACGGTTCGCGGGTGTATTCCGGACGGAGTATCGCGACCGTATGCCGCACCTGCATTTCGGAACCAGTCCTGACGGCGTCACGTGGAACATTGAGCATGAAGAAATCCGCATGGCCTGCGATGACAGCGAACGTTCCATCACGGATTATGCCTACGATCCGCGGGTATGTAAAATCGAAGATACGTATTACGTCACCTGGTGCAATGGTTATCATGGTCCCACGATTGGTATAGCGCAGACGAAAGATTTTAAACATTACGAACGCTTGGAAAATGCCTTTTTACCCTTTAATCGCAACGGCGTATTGTTTCCGCGTAAGATCAACGGCAACTTTGCCATGCTGAGCCGTCCGAGCGATAACGGCCATACGCCGTTCGGCGACATCTTCTATAGCGAAAGCCCGGATATGGAATATTGGGGTAGGCATCGTTATGTCATGGGCCATGGCGGCCAATGGTGGCAAAGAACAAAGATCGGCGCCGGCCCGATTCCCATCGAAACCAAAGAAGGCTGGCTGTTGATTTATCACGGTGTAATTACGCAGTGCAATGGCTTCGTATATAGCGTCGGTGCGGCTTTATTGGACCTGGAGCAACCGTGGAAGGTGCTGTATCGCACCAACCAGCATATCCTCACGCCTGAAGAGGATTATGAATGCGTCGGCTTGACGCCCAATGTGGTGTTTCCTTGCGCAGCGTTGTGCGACGCACCCTCCGGCCGCATCGCGGTGTACTATGGCGCCGCCGATACCACCACTTGTCTGGCCTTCACCCAGGCGGATGAACTCATCGCGTTCACCAGGCAAAACTCGAAAGTTTTCTAACCATTTTGTATAAAGGACATTATCATCCCGATACGCGAAGGCGCCGACAGCCAGGATTGGTCGGGATACTGGCTATTTGTCTGCTATCAACCGTCCAGGCGGAAATTTATGAAAATCCTGATTACAAAGGCGAAAAAATAACCATCCGATACGCCTTGTGGGGTGGGTCCGGCGAGGTGCAAAGTGCCGCGGAAGATTGTCGCGAATTCGTCAGGCTTAATCCCGACATTCGCGTGGATGTATCAGTATATCCCTTCGGTCAGTATTGGGCCAAACTTCAGACCCAGGCCGCGGCGGCATTAGCACCCGATGTTATCACATTGTGGGAAGAC
The DNA here is from genome assembly GCA_016933395.1 of Sedimentisphaerales bacterium. Lineage (GTDB taxonomy): Bacteria > Planctomycetota > Phycisphaerae > Sedimentisphaerales > SM23-30 > JAFGBA01. Next base: position 10,003 of record JAFGBA010000068.1, read on the forward strand.
AATATAGGCGTTTGGATTGAGCGAGGGGCCTTACATCAACTCGATACATTTATAGCTCGTGATGAAATCGCTCTGAAGGATTACTATCCGGCCGCTAGAGATTTATGTCACTGGTACGGACACTATTATGCACTGCCGATTGGTGTGGCCTCCCGTACCTTGGTCTATTCGATTGACCATCTTGAACAAAGCGGCATCCCGCGGGAGCAATGGCCCCGGCCGGATTACCCTCTTACTTGGGAAGAATTTTCCCGCCTGGCTCGACGGTTGACCTTGCGGAATCCGGATGGCACCTTCGCCCAGTACGGTATGGCCATGGGCCACGATTGGCAATGGGCGATGTTTCGCATGTACGGCGGAAGTTTTCTCGACCGCCAAGTCGATCCTCAGCACAGCACCGTTGCCGGTAACGACGCCCTCAAACGCGCCGTCGTCGAGGTGATGCAGCAGCAATATGCCGACCGCACAACCATGCCCTTAATGGCTTTGTCTGCCGGCAACATCAACAATGTCGATACCGTCCTGCTGGCCTCGGATAAATACACCATGAGTATGGCCGGCTCGTGGGTCCTGCGTGAACTTAAGGATGGCGGAGTGAACTTTGGCCTCTCGCCCATGCCGCGCGGAACGCATCCATCACAACTTATCAGCCTTAATGCCTTGGGGATTTTCTCCGGATCGAAGCACCCTGAGGCTGCCTGGCGTTTTTTAGCATATAAAGCCGCTTTGCCGGCCCAAGAGCGTTTTGGTAGTCAACTCAAGGGCATTCCCGCCCTCAAAGCGGCTAAAGACGCCTTCATCCATAACGAGTTCGGCATTCCAGACTGTGAAGCTTATATTTATGATCTGGATATTGCCGTGTCCCGCCGGGCTGCTTCCTCGACGTATGTCACTCGTCAATTCATCGAGTGGTACGATGGACTGGATTTGACCCTGTTCAACGAATATAACAAGCGTTTAAGGAACTTATCGCGCGACGATAATGGTGCGATTTCCAAAGAATCCTACGACCAATTTGTCGAAGGCATGAACGGTTTTGTCAAGCAGACGGTCAGTGAAAAACTAGTCGTCATCGACGAGATGCTTAACAACGCCTTCGAACAGGCCCGTAAGAAAACGCCGTCTTTTACCATCAAGGTCATCCTTCCCGCAATAGTCCTGGGTATGTTGGTGCTGATGGCGCCGCTGTACCTGCGCTGGATTCGCCGCTATTCGCAAAAGCAAACTATTTCCGGCCGGCATGTGGGCTGGATAGGATATTTGTTTCTGTCTCCCTGGCTTTGTGGGGTAATCTTTTTTGTCACCGGGCCAATCCTGGCGGCCTTGCTGCTGTCGTTTACTGACTGGAACATGATCCGCTCACCTAACTGGATGGGCCTCTTGAATTATACCGAACTGCCCAACGACGCCAATTTCGTCCTGGGCCTCAAGAAAACGTTTCTTTACGCCGCCTGGGTAATTCCCATTTCCCTGTGCGGCGGGCTTTTTACCGCCGGACTCCTGACGTGCAATATCCGTGGTACGAGCGTGTTTAAGGCGATCTTCTACTTTCCATCGCTTTTTACCGGGGCGGCGGCTGCGGTATTGTGGGTGAACATGTTCAACTACGACAATGGCATTATCAATTACTTTCTGTCGTTTTTTGGCATAGAGCGCATCAACTGGCTCGACGCTGAACACGCCTTCACCACTGTCATCCTGATGAACATCTTCTGGGTTGGCGGGGCGATGATTATCTACTACGCCGGGATGAAGCA
>JAFGBA010000069.1 GCA_016933395.1 Sedimentisphaerales bacterium
GACTCATCCTTTCCATGGGGACTATTCCCCTGGAAAGCTAATCGTATAAAGGAGTTAGAATCCTTTAATAAAAATTGGACAGTACAATTAGCAATTTCGTTTCTTTTGAGCCGCCGAGGATAAACTCAAAAATTCCTTTTTTCTCTTTAACGAAGAAATCACCGTAAAGTTTTTGTACTTCGGCTGATACTTTCGCAGGATTGTATGGTTTTGTGTGATACGCTTCGTACAATCGTCCCCACTCAAGCCCGCACATCTCGTTTTGAGCCTCGGTAAACACACTCTCAATCCAGTCGAGTACGCTGTTGAAATATGTTTTTACCTCTTTAATGTTTATTTCGTTGCGATGAGCGCTCATGTATTTGTCAATTTCGCCTTTACTTACCCAATCCAGCGCGCGTTCCCAAAAATCCTGCCGGTTGGCACTGCCTTTTATATAGGCGCTCCATTTTTGGATGTTGGCATTTTGGCTATTGCTGAACTCTTCTTTGCCCAGCGTCACAAATGGACCAGAATAGATAGCGTTGAGTAGTTCCTGTGGCTTGAGCGGAACGCCCTTAATATTGATTGTTTCAAACCACTTTTTTATTTCGCTTTCAAGGCCTTCGCATTCGTATATGAGCAGTTCTGTTTCAAGAATCTTTTCTTTCTTGTCTTTTGCCATCCCGCTAAAATATTGCTCATTCCCGTCCTCATCTTTGACGGCAAACTTGTCAGTCACAAATCGTCCGAGACTGGTAATGCGCTGTTGCCCGTCTAAAACTTCCAGATTATTTTCCGAAACCTTGTTAAAATAAATCAAACCTAACGGATACCCTTTGAGGACGGATTCGATAACGTCCGCCTCCATTTTGCCGCCCCCATCTGCATAAATATAGTTACGCTGATACTCCGGCTGAATGGTGAGCTTGCCGGACAATCCGAATAGACCTTTGCCCTCCAGATCGTTATAAACAAACCCATCGCAGATTTCTTTGACAGTGATTTTGGTTTTTAAAGTTGTTTCCATATTATTTTCTCTTGTGCCTTATAAGTATTCGGGTATAGAGTCGTTTTTTGTTTACATAACCTCTATCCAACTTACCTGTCCATTTAGGATTAACCAATTTAGGCAATAAACCCTCTTTGATGTTGTAATCACTTCCCAATATCTCAAACTGGTCAGGATTGTATTTATCAAGAAAACTAATCGGTACCCCCATGACTCCTTTATAGTCGCTCGGGATGGAATCGGTAAACGGCACTTCTATTGCATTATAATTGTCATATTTATTATACGCCTTTTTGCCTTTAAGTTCTTTGTGTTTGCTGTATTTCAAGATTTCCTTCATCGTCATAAGATTTAATGGCTGATGTCGGCGTCCGTGGTCGAGGTTCGTAAACCAACGAACTCCTTTTATGCGTAAAAATTTTCTTCCCTTATCGTCCACTCTCCATCCGGCTGCTGTAATTGGATAGCTATCTGGCACTTGAAATTCACGATCACCACTCGTAATACTTGGTCCAAGCCACAACTTATTTTCCTTAATCTTTGGGAAAACTTCTTTGTAAGTAATCGCATTCATGTTTCCGATAATGACAAACTTTTTGCTGTAATTAAAAAGTTGTTTGAGATCACTGCTGTCCAAAATAAATCATTCGAGGCCATGAGGCCATAAGAAATACTCTCGAAACGGTTGTTTCAGACAAGTATTTCCACGGTTTCAGTTCAGGTTGTGCCATTTTTTAACGGCTGGTTATACATGCTGTCCAATACGTCATTCAAACAAAAGAATCTGCTGAGCCGGCGGCCCTACGGCGGGGGTTTCAAACGGCGAATCCAGCCAACGCCACAAGTCCCGATAGGTCAACAGGTTCAAACGCAGCAAGGCGGCCAGATTCGACAGGCTCCAGCCAAACGTCGAACGCAATTGCAGTATTTTCAGCAGCAGCATGGCGATCAATGCTGTCCAAATCTGAATTTGCACCGCATTCTCACTGGTGCCGACAAAAGTTTTGATCTTCAGATTCTGCTTGAGGGCCTTGAAAAACAGTTCAATCTGCCAGCGGTCTTTGTAAATCCGCGCGATGGTCGAGGCGGCAAAGTCCATATGGTTGGTCAGCAGAACGATCTCCCGTTCGTTCTCGTCATCCCAGACCACGACCCGCCGCAAGCGATGCGGACAGTTCTGACGGGCGTAGAATCCCTGCAAGACCATCTCTTCGTCGCGCCGCACGTTGCCGCGGAGTGGCAGAGATCGCCGCTTGACCACGCGATAATCCATATTGTCCTTGGCGCGGGTGACAAACCACACGCCCGCCTCGGTCCATTGGGAAAACAGGCGGTAATCCACATAGCCTCGATCCATCGCGACAACGGTTCCAGGGGCAAAATCAAGCCATCGGGCCGCTTTGACATCGTGGGTTTTGCCGTCGGTAATCAAGGCCCAGCAAGGCAGGCAGCCTTGATGATCCAACAGCAGATGCAGCTTGACCGCGCCCTTGGTGCGGCGAAACCGGGCCCAGTCGAACATGTTCAGGCACAAATCAATGGTGCTGGCGTCCAGCGACCGCAAGGGATTTTTGAAACGAAACCGACGTTTGTGCAACGCGGCCACGCTGGTCGCTTCCTCCAGAACCTGGTGGAATACGGCCTCAAAGAGTTGCCAGGGTCGATGGGCATTGGCATACGACAGTGTCGAACGCGCCGGCGCTGCTTTCATCCCCAGATGCACCAGCTTGCCCATCGCGGTGGCCAGCCCGCCGCTAATCTCCCGCAAACTATGCGCCGCCGCCAATTGACCAAAAAGCATCGCCACCAGTTGGTCCCAGCAGGAGAATCCTTTCGTCGCTCGTTCGGCTCCCAGCCGATGCGCCATCCGGGCAAAATGGTTTCGGTTGATCAAAGAAATGACTTGTGCAAACATACTGGCAACTTTTATCATGGTTCTATCTCCGGTAACGGGTTTGGTTCTTCAGGCAAGATGAATATACCCGATTCCGGAGATTATTTTAGGAACATTTCGTCAACTTATTTTGGACAAGAGTGGTTTGAGATATTCGCGAAACAGGCTGAAAGGCGGATTTGTCACAACGATGTCTGATTGTTTCAACAGTTCTATACATTCATCGCTGCGAAAGTCGCCGTCCTCTTCAAGCGGCGCCCACTCATTGTGCTTGTTTGCCTTTAACTGCTTTGCAATATCCTTTAGGTTGAACTCGCCGTCGCCGTCTATGTCGTGCACTTTGTTTATAATGAACTTGTTGGCGGTTACCTTGGGACGGCCCTTTGTTTTGGGCAGAGATTCGTCATTGCCGAACAATAACAATTGTGTGTTGGCGACGGGCGAGGGTTTGTAGCTGGTGGTGATAAGCTGTTTTAATCCGAGTTTTTTGAAATTGAGTACGAAATAACGAAAGAAATTGCTCTCGTACGGATCGTCGCAGTTGCAGTACACCACCTTGCCGCGAAAAACTTTGGGGTTGTATTCCAGGTATGCTTCGATCTCTTTCTGAATATCACCGAATTGAGTATAAAACTCGTCGTTCTTTGCCCGTTTTGCGTTTGTAAGATTTTTGTTTGCCATGTTGTTTCCTGTTACATCGTTATCATTCTTTTGCCCCAACAGTGATTGGAAAGGCTGTAACCGTGCTAATCTGTGTCTGAAACAACTTGGCGTGATATGAAGAAATGCGCAATAAAAAAGGGCACCGCTACATCGTGCCCTACTGAGGCCTGCGACAGCCTACGGAAAACACGCAAGCAGTGCCCCTTACGGGGCACTGACTTTGTTGCGTTTTTCCGTATTGAATGTCGCAGTTTCAGTAGGAACGCCAAAAAGTTCAGTGAACTTACAAATTAATTTTTCGGACCGGCAGCCCCAAGCCGCCGGCCATAATCTACATTAATATCTCCGTAAAATAACAATCTGTCCCATCCCCGCCTATCCTACCCATCCGCTCCCCAAACCTCAACCCCAATTCCCCATCCGTGCTAATCCGTGAAAATCCGTGGTTAATACAGGTCTTATTCGCGTTCATTCCCGTTCATTCGCGGTTAAAAACCTCTTGCTAATGATAATTCGCGTCAATTCGTATCAATTCGTGGCAAAAATCTCTTCTGGCTTCTGGTTCTGAATTCCCTGTCACGGCGAAGCCATAGACGAAGCCGGATCATTCTTGCCGCAAGCCAAGAAGAGCAACACTATCGCGTTCAACGATGCCGCGAAGGTGTTCGCGGGGGACGACGGGGAGGACGGATTCGAGGGTGAATTTGTTGAGGTTGTAGAGAGCTTCGACGGCCTCCTTGACGGTGAAGGACGGGTAGTCGCTCCCGAAAATCAGCTTGTCGATCACCCGGTACTCATGCGCCAGGTTCAGCGTCCGGTACGCCTGCCACGGCTTACCCGCCAGTCCGGCCACGTCCGCATACACGTGCCGATGCTTCGCCAGCAGCGCCATCGTCTGCTCCACCCACGGAAACCCGATATGCGAAATCACCAGCTTCAACTCCGGAAACTCCCGCGCCATCTCATCCAGTAGCAGCGGCTGCGCGTACGCCAGCGCCGCACTGCTCGGTAGCGTCTCCCCCTGTAAAAAGTAAATCGGCATTTTCAGTTCTTGCGCTGTCTCGTACACCCCCAACAATCGCGAGTCGCATGGATGCACCTGCTGACACGCCGGACTCAGCGTTAGCCCCACGAATCCCTCATCCCGCAACTGCTTGATGCCGTCCCGTATCTTCTCGTCCGTCGGATCAATCCCCGCAAACGTCAGCACCCGCCCCGGATTCTGCTTGGCGCACTCCCGCAAGGCCGCATTCGGAATCTCCGCCTCCAGATACCGGTTTACATAACCCAGCAGAAACACTACCTCCGCCGGCCCGCACGCCGCCAGCACATCCTCACCCGTACTCGATGGCTGATTTGGGCCGCCCAAACATGAAAACCTCTCCCCTTTCCCCAACGTCGTCCCGCCCGGCCTAATATGACAATGCCCATCAATAATCATAAGCTTTTCTAACCTATCAATGTACCAATCCCGCAAAATCTGTCACGGCCATAACCCTCTGTCAACGCCGAAAGCGGGTATCCAGAATCATTTTCGCTTGTATTCTATCCCCATCGCCCCCTCAACGCACGCCAAAACCCCACCTGCTTCCTCAATATAATTTGAACGTTTAACTTTCCAAAATACGTACAAACACCTCTCCGCCCCCACCCTGTTTTTCCAAAAAAAGCCTGCGGCCGGACTGCACTGTATCAGCCAAGCCGCAGACCTGGAGGCGACGGGAGTTGAACCCGTATTTGCGCGATGCGACCGCGCTGTGCTCCCATTACACCACGCCCCCGGTGTTTCATTGGAATGAAATTATACAAAGAGAAGATGGCAATAGCAATAATTATATTATGAGTGAGAATTCACTTTAGGGGGTTGGGGGGGGATTGTGTCAAGTCCGTCTTCGCCTTTGGCTATGCCGTGATCTGACGAGGGAATGGCAATGTACGGACTTGCACGGACCAACATGGACCGTCACGGACGGGGGAGGCCGCGGTATAGAATTTAGAAGCTTGAAGTAGAAAGATAGCATGCGGTCAGGACATGGGTAACACTTTAGTGTCACGACATAGGTGACACTTTCCAGTAAGCATCATACTTTATGGTATTTTTTTGGGAAAAAGGGCGGGGAAAATGAGATAAGGCTTTGTGGGGAAAGGGATAAAAAAATATTGCGATGACCAGATTTTGTTGTTTTGGCGCGACCTTTTATTGTGAGGTTTTCTGTCATTTTATCGACCGATGTAAGTCTATATTGCGGATAGCGATATGGGTGGTATGAGGCTTTGCGCGTAAAAAGGTGCAGTACGCAAAAAAATTACATTTATGACATTTTTTGAGAAACCAAACGGATTGCCGTGACGTCTAAGATAGTATCCGTGTGTCTGTCCATAGGTAATGATGCGTGCGATATTTACAATAATTTTACAATTTTGACCTTTCCAATAATGCATGATATGTGCAAGATATAATGCAGATATTTGAAACTCCCTATTTCTCACCTTTCGGAGAAGTCATTATGTTTAATAAATATTTCCGCATGGCGGTCGTGTTGGGTTGTTTAAGCGTGTTGGTGACGGCGGGGGTGTTTGCGGCCGAAAATGCCTCGGATAATACAACCGGCGAAGAGAAGGGGGGGATCAAGGTTTATGTGCCTTATGATAAGTTGAAGGATGTTTTTGAGAAGGAGGGGCAGGGTGTGTTTCTGCCTTACCAGGAGTTTGAAAGGCTCTGGCGGGCGGCGCAGCAACACCCGGCGGCCGTAGCCCAGACGCCGTTTAAGTATCTGGTCAGCGTCGCCCGGTTCAAAGGCAAGGTTGAAGGCGAGTTGGCGGTACTGCGTCTGGAGCTTACCGTTGACATTATGGTCGATGATTGGGTGCAGGTGCCGTTGGGCCTGGGGGAAGTGGCGGTGTCGCAGGTGTCGTTTCTGGAGCCCAAAAATCCTCCGGTTGCGCCGCTGCTGTATATGGCGGATGGGCAGTATGTTCTGATGACCAGAGGTAAAGGGCGGTATGTGTTAGCCCTGGACTTTGTGCGCCAGATGGAAACCCGGCCGGGCCTGCATATTCTGAAATACCGCCTGCCCACGACGGCGATAACGACGCTGGAATTGTTAATCCCGGGGGAAAACCTAAAAGTCGATGTCAGGCCCATGCTGGCGGCGACGACGTCACAGGTGCAGGTTGATAATACCGATGTCACCAAATTGCAGGCGTTTCTGGGTGCGGCCGACCAGGTGGAACTAAGCTGGAAGCCGATGACGGAAACCGCGGCCGAATTGGAGCCGGTGGTTATCGAGGAGCAGTTGCAACATATTATTGTTGAGGAAGCCCTCCTTCATCATCACATCCGGTTCGATTATACCATTCATCGCGGAGGCATTGACACATTTACGATTCAGTTGCCGGGTGATTTTCGTATTACCGAGGTTAGCGGCGAGAATATCGCCAAATGGGAAGTTCCTGGCGGGCAGGCAAACGCATCGCAAGGAAGCAACGTGCAGATGCTTACCGTTAAACTCTATTCTCCGGCCAAGGAGAAATACGCATTGCATGTAACGATGGAGCGGTTTTTGCAGGAGAAGCAGGTTCAGTTGCCTTTGACGCCGATATTAACCCAACAAGCTTTGCGGCGCACCGGGCTTATCGGGATTACGCATTCACCGCGGCGTTTGGTGGAGTTGCGGGAGTTGAACAATCTGGCGCGGGTGGATACCGGTAGGTTGCCCGAGCACATTCGGGATAGAGAAGGCGTCACCGCTTATCGGTTCATCAGCAGCGATTACGGCGGGACTTTAGCCATTGATACGGCGTCGCCGCGCATTTCCGTGCAGCAGTTGTGGATGCTGGGCGCTGATAGTGATCGCCTGGAACTGCGGGGCAGGCTGCACTACAAAATTGATCGCGCCGGGGTGTTCGAGCTGAATATGGCTATGCCTGAGCCGTGGAAGATTGAATCCATCGGTCCGGAGACATTGGTTGATGATTACCAGCTTAAAGAGGAGGGCTCCGGACGCACATTGCATATTTTACTCAAAAAAGAACAGATGGGAGAATTCGATCTGGAACTGGTGGCGCAGGCGGACCGAACGCAACCGGAAGAAATGATTGATTTTTCCCTGCCGCTGGCGGACAGCAAACATGTGCAATTGTATCAGGGGCAATTGCTATTATTATTGGCCGAACAACTTCAGGCTCAGGTTCAGGATGTGCAGCAGTTGCAGTCCATTTCGGTGGAGAAAGCCGCCAAATGGTCGGAAATGCCGGGTTTGGCGCCGGCCATGGCGTATGAATTCAAGGCTATTGATCGCGACCAGTGGGCCGGGGGCAAATTCAAGATGACCGTCAAACCGACCGAGATTTCCGCCGTGGTGCATCGACTGGTGAACATTCAGCCCGGCTCCCTTGAACAGGAAGCGGTAGTGCAGTATCGGATTCGCTTCGCCCCGGCCGATACGTTTTATCTGAAAATGCCGGTGGAACTGGCTGAAGCGGGCGTACAGATTACCGGAGCCAATATCAAGGAAAAGCCGCGCATCGATGCTTTGCCGGAAGATCAACAAGTTGGTGCGGACAAGCCCGCCGACGATAAAACCATCTGGGCCTATTACAAGATTGTTTTACAGGCGAAAATAAAAGGCGAATATCAGTTAAGGGTCTATGCGCGACAAGCGTTTCAAGCGGGAGAGGTGGGCAAAGCGAGCATGGTGGACGTGGCGCCCATTCTGGCGGCAGGAAAACTTTCCGACCAGAGCGGGCATATCGTCATTACCAAGGCGGATACGCTGGCGATTGCCGAACCCATTACGGAAAATCTCCAACCGGCGGATCCCGGCAGCAGTGCGGATGTGCCTTATGAGCCGCATCGTCGAAAAGCCATGCTGGCGTTCAAATACAATAAACCCTTCTTTGTGTTGTCCCTGCCGGTCGTGGCGCAGAAGGAGGCAACCGTATTCACCACGATCATCAGCTCCGCGGTGATAGAGCAAGTGCTGGCCCGCGACGGGATGATTAACACCCATGCCGTCTTCCTGCTGGCAACCAGCCAAGGCGACAGGCTGCCGATTACCCTGCCGGCCGAGGCGCAACTTACCGCCGTGCTGCTCAATGGCGTGGAGGTTCCCGTGGAAGCCGGGCTCTCGCCGGATGAGCGTATTGTGCGACTGCCGCCATCAGCAGGTCAGGTTTCGCGATTCGTACTGGAAATATCCTGCAGCACCAAGGATGTTTCAGCGTCGAAATTAACCGCGCCGGCCATGCCGGAAGATATTCCCACCCAGCAGACGCTCTGGCGGTTGTGGATACCGGAGGATTATTACTTTTTGGGATATGACCGTATCTTTTCGCGTCTGAATTCATGGCAATGCACGGATATGTTGCGAACACTGCAATATAACCAACCCAGCCAGGTTGAATTCAAATTGCCCGGACAGGGTAAAGTTATCGACTTTGTTCGTCAGGGCGCGCCGGGAACACTATCGGTCATGGTCATGGGCAAGGAATGGTTCAGCATCATTATTTGGGTGGTGATTCTGGCGGCGGGAGCATTGATGCTCAAATTAAGCGGTTTCCAGCGGATACTGATTATTCTGGCGGCGGCGCTGCTTGCAGGCATTATGCATTTGTATTGGCCGCTATTGATAGGACAGGTTTTCATTACGGGGTGGTTTGGGGTGATTCTGGTGCTGCTGTTGTGGGCAAGCCATTGGCTGTTTTTCCGCGTGGCCCAGGTGCGCAAACAGTGGTTGCTGAATAAGAGACCCTTAGACACACCCACCGACCAGGAATCCGAATAATTGGTTATGTAATCACCATTATCGCAACAGAATGAGGATTAAGATAATGAGACATATCAGGCAATGGATGATAATAGTGATTTTGACCCTCGCCGGTTTTACCGGTCTATCCCGGGGCAGGGATTTCGATCCCAACATCTGCGTTCCTTACGATGAACTGGCCCGGCTGATTGACCCGCAGGACAAGGCGATATTGATGGATCGCGGGGAATTCGAGAAACTGCTCCTCGCCGCCAGGGCCAAGGCGCGTCAGGCCGATAGTTTGGAACTGGGTTATGTCAGGCAGGCGGACTATCAAGGTGAAATTTCCGGGGAAGAATTACACCTGAGCGGCACGTTGGAGGCGGTGTGCATGAATGAAGGACCGGTGGCTGTTCCGCTGGGTTTTGCGCAGTTCGGCTTAATCGGGGTGCTTTTGGATGGCAAGAGCGCCCCTCTGGGTTATGACGCCAACGGGCGCCTGACGTTAATCGTCACCGGTAAAGGACAACACCAATTGAAACTGACCGGCGCGAAAAAGCTCAACGAGCTTTCCAGCGGAGGCATGCAGTTCAGCCTGTCATTGCCCCCGGCGGTAACGGGCAAGATGAAACTATACGCCGCCGGTGACCTCGATATCCGCGCGACAGCCCCGCAATCCCAGGCCGTTTATGATAAGGATAAGGATCGCACTGAGGTCGAGTTTACGCTGGGCGGTCTGGATAAACTCACGGTGGTTTTATTGGGTAATGGGCGGCAGGAGGATGACAAGGCTATTATTTTGGCCGAATCCGCCACGACGGTGAAACTGAACCGGCTCTATCAGGAGTTCGATTGCCTTTATACGGTGCAGATGCTGCGCCGGGGCGTGAAGGAGCTTAGCTTTCATGTGCCGGCGGAGTGGACGGTGACGGAGGTAACCTGTCCGGATCTGGTCAAATGGTCCGTAAGTGATTTGAAGCAGGACGAGACCGGCAAAGAGTTAAAAGCGATTATCGTGCGTTTGCGCTCCGCCAAAACCGGCACGCTGGCACTGCATATCAAAGCCACGACCCTGCGCGAGGGGCGGATGTGGCGCAGTCCGCAAGTGATACTGGATGGCGCCGAATTTCAGAGGGGGTATCTGCTGGTCAATACGGCGGAGAATCTCCATGTGCGCGGTGAAAAATTATCCGGTGTGCGTCGCGAAAACCCCCTAGCCATTGCCGCCGCGGGTATTATTGGCGGCACAACGGAAAGACTGTATTTTCACTGGGGGGCGAATTGGTCGGTGGATTTGGACGTGGCGAGGGCGGAACTCCGCCGCAGCGTTAAGGAAAAGCAAACGCTTCTGGTGTCATCAGAGCAGGTGTCGCTGATCGGCCAGTTCGAGATTACCGCCATCGACCGGGAACTTTTCGATATGACGTTTGTGCTGCCCGAGCAGGCGCAGCAATGGCACCTGGAAACGGTGGAGGTTGAGGGGCAGGCGGCCGGCTTTGAATACCGTCTGTTCGAGATGCAGGATAAAAGTCAATTGCTGATTGAGTTGGCGCACCCGGTCCAGCCGGAAAAAATGGTTACAGTCAAACTGGTTTTGAGGCATGTTCCTGCGAACTGGGATTGGCCCAGTGATGCGCCGCCCAGGATGATTACGGTTCCTTTGGTCGAATCCCGGGCACAGACGGTTGCCGGTGAAGTGCTCATCTGGGCGATAGGCGATCTGGACGCCCTGCCGAAAAAAATACCTGACAATATTGAAGCCATACCTGTCGGACGTATGTCGTCGCTGGGAATATCCGAGGAAATTCAGTATGCCTACAGTTACAAGGCATCGCTGAATGATGAGATACAACTGGAGATATTACGGCGACGGCCGAGGATTTCAGCGGATGCGATCGGCCTGTTTAATGTTTCTTCGCGGGAATATACCGGCAACTGGCACATGATCTATCATATTTCGCGCGCCCATGCCGGCCGGATTTATCTGCTGGCGGATAAATCACTGGGAGAAAAAATCACTATTACTGCAACCGGTGTGCCCATCCGCTCGAAAAATATCGTGGATCCGGGGAAGGAATCAATATCCTTGCCGGAAACCCTTCAGGAAAAATACCATCTCTGGTTATTGGATCTCGATTACCCGGCCATTGGTGATGTGGCGGTCGATGTTTCTTATATCCAGCCGCGGGAAGAAACCAAATTTACCGTCCCTCTCATCCGGCCGATATGCCAGGGCCAGATCAATGAACAATTGGCGATTCAGGCAGGAGAGGAATTGGCGCTGGATATTCAAGCCGAGGGCGTCAAGGAAATTGACGCCATGGACTTGCCGCCCCTGCCGCGGGAAGCCGGTCGCGTGTTGGGAGCGTACAGCCTGAAGGCCCAGACGAAGGAATCGGATACCGACGTTGCGATAACCTTGCAGACAACCGTTCATCATCATTATGAGATACCGTCCTCTTTGGCGGTTTCGGGTGCGCAAATGACCTACCTTGACCCCAAAGGCGGCCAGCGGACCGAAGCAACCTTTTTCATCGTCAACGCGGGCGAACAGTTTCTTACCTTTAGACTGCCCCCGGATGCTCAGCTATGGTCGCTGAGCGTGGCCGGCGAGCAGGCCAAACCGCAACGCAGCGCAGAAGGTGATTATCAGGTGGCGTTAGGGCAATATCGGGAACCTGTTCCTATAAAGATTGTTTACACCTGGCAGCCGCAAAAGGTTAGTCTGGATCGTGTGGAATTGGGCGGCGTTGAGTTGGTCGGAATGGAGATGAACAAAACAAGCTGGAGAGTCATTCCTCCGCCGGGCTATCAAATTACGGCTCAGAAGACCAAAATGCAGACCCGCGATCTGACCCGGCCGACACCGGCTTATATCCAATTATTCGACTTCATGACGGAACATTTATTGGATAGCCCATTTATGCCAGCCTTAGGCGGATCGCTAAAAATGGCAAAAGTAGACAAGGTAACGGGTGGTTATGAATATGCAGCCGATGAGGCGGCGGAATCGATAAAAGCAGTGGAAAAAACTGAGGATGTTGCTGGGCGTCCGATATCACCTCCTCCGCCTCCTGCGCCACCAATGCCCCAGGCAGTGCAGATTCCAACACAGAAGGCCCTGGGCGTGCGGCTCACCCAAGAGGGACGTTACTCGCTGCCGGTGGACCTGTTGCCAACGCCGGGCGCTGGGCCGGGAGTGAATTTTACCGGATTAGGTAAACACAAGTTAATCGTCCAGCTCGCCAGTCAGGCCCGGATGTCGTCGGGGTGGCTGGTTGGTTTCCTGCTGGTGATAACCGGCGGGATGGCTCTGGGCCGACGGAAAGCAAAAGTCAAAGCGATTCTGTTTTTTGCGGTTTTATCTTTAGCGACGTTATTGGCAATCTGGTGGCCGGGCTTAACAACGTTCGCCAATGGGGCGTTTATGGCGGGTATCAGCCTGCTGCCGCTTTATCTGCTGACGGGTTTTGTCTGCTGGGTATGGGGCAAGCTGCATCTGAGCGAACCTGTAAGTCGTAGATTGGTAACGGCCGTCACCCTGTTTATGCTGGTGCTGATATTGAATAATTCCGCGCAGGCGGCCGACGTCGAAAAACCTCAAAATGAAAAGATGCCGCTGCCGGGAATAATTATCCCTTATGACGGAGACGCTACGCAAGCGGGCGCATCCGGGAAAGTTTTTATCTCCTACCAGCGATTCGTGGAGTTGTGGAACCAGGCGCATCCGGAAGACCCCATGGACGTCCCGCATCCGAAAAGTGATATTTCCCTGGCGGAGGTGAAGTACGCGGTAACCATAACGGATGAACAATTGGAATTACGGCTGACGGCGGAGGTCAGAACCTACAGGCGGGATCAGGTGGTGCTTCCTTTGCCGATAGCCGGATTGGCGGTTGCGTCCGTTACATTCAAAGGTCAGGACATACCTTTGCAGATGGGCGCCAAAGGGATGGTGGTGATGTTACCCGGTGAGGCTTCCGGCCCGCTGCAAATGAAGGCCGTGGTAAAGCCCGATTACCTGGGCCGTAGAGGCAGTGCGAATTTTACCCTGCCGCCGCTGCCCGGAGCGGTCATGGCCATTACCTTGCCGCAGGACGATCTCGAACTTGAAGTCGAAGGCATCGACAGTCCCCTGGTGCGCCAAACATCAGCCGGCCAAACGGTTGAATATCGTTTTCCGCTGGGTATGACGCAGGAATTAAAGCTGCGCTGGATGCCCAAACTGGATCTGAGTGTGGCCGATACCACCTTATCCGCCACGGTGGAGCATGATGTTTACGCTTTTCACTGGTCGCTGGTGGGTGTCAGCACGATTACCTATGATTTTTCCGCGGGTCAGCATGACCGATTTGGCCTGCTGGCGCCGACGGGCGCAACCATTACCGATTTGGACGGGGCCAACCTGCGTGATTACCGCGAACTGGGCGAACAGACCATTGACGGACGGGTCTTCAGGCTCCTGGAAGTGCGTCTGCATCGTCCCGCCGCCAAGACGTATAAATTGACGGTCCGATGGTTGAATCCGCTGCCGAAACTGGATCAGCCGGAACAACTTTTCGTAATCCGGGCAGCTAATATCAGCCGGGAAAGCGGAACCATCACGCTGCATGCCGCCGGGGGGATGATGCTCAAGACGCTGAACGTCAGCGGCGGTCGCCGAGTGGATTTGCCCGCCCCGGCCGATTCCCAGCAGGCTCGGCTTTCGGCTCAAAATGCTTTGCCGGTGGCAAAGTACTACTGGCCTTATCGGCCGTTTTCCCTGCAAGTGCAGCTTTCCCGCATTGAAGCCAGCCCTGCCGTCGATCTCAATCAACTGGTGCGGGTTAATACCGATGGCGTGCAGTTGCTGGTGGGGGCGCAACTCAAGTGCGACAAGGGATTGCTGTTTGGCGCGGATTTCGCCCTGCCGGAAGGATATGAACTTCTCAGCGTCGTCGGGCCCGCCGTAGGAGATTTTTATGAACAATCCAATAATAACGGCGGAAGTCTGCATGTGAATTTCAGTTCCGCCGTGGCGGATACGATGCTGGCGCTGGTGCTGACGCGTAACGATGTTTCCCTTGATCATTTTTCCGTTCCCACGATTATGTATATGGATGCCGAGGGGCAACCTTTGCCGCAGCAGCAGGGCCGCATTGCCGTGCAAGTAGCCCAGTCTCTGGAAGCTCAGACGGCGACGAGTAAAAACCTTAAGTCGATATCTCCGACGACACTGCGGGACTGGCTCGATGAAAATCAGTTTAACGCCGTGCAATTTGCTTATCGTTATGAAACCGCCAATCCCGCCCTGACCCTGAAGATTCACCCTCAACCCACCGAACTGCGAGTGGAAATATTCACCGGGCTGGTGGTTAGAGCCACCGCCGCCGTTTATACGTACCGTTTACGCTATGACATCAGCGGTTCGCCGCTGGATCAGCTTCGCTTTTGCGTGCCGGCTGAATATGCTTCCCTGGCGGCGGTGGAATCCCCGGCCATGCGCAGCCTGACGCAGACGCCGGCGGATAACGGCCAAACCGCCTTCACCGTGGCCCTTGTCAATGAATCCACCGGCATCGTCGATGTCACCGTAAACTTCGCTTTACCGATAGAGACTTCCACCAGGGTTATACCCGTACCCCGGATTGAAACCTCCGCGCCGGCGGGTTACCGCGCCATCGTGGCGGTGCAGAACGCTTTTCAGCATGATATTACCGTCAGAGAGAAAATCAATCTTCAGGACCTTGCCGTCAGCGAACAGCAAAAGCTCATCTCCCGCCAGATGAGTCAGTCGCTGCAATATGTATTTCAATCGTTCGAGTCGGATTGGTCGCTCAGCTTCGATTTCACCCCGGCCAAAATCGCCAAGCGGATTCAGGCCGTGGTCGATTTACTGGCGCTGACGACGGTCATTGATCGCGACGGCCGCTGCCGCTATGAAGCCCGGGTGGCCTTGCAGAATCGCAGCGAACAGTTTTTACGCATCAAAGTGCCGCAGGGATTGCAGCTTTGGTCCGCGACGGTGGCCGAACATCCCGTCAAGCCCGTCACCGAAGCAACAGCGCAAAAAGATGAAATACTCATCCCCCTGGTTAAAACCTCGCCGGGCGGATTGCCGTATGATGTTTTTCTCTACTTCGCCGGTCAGGACCTGGCGTCGTTAAACGGCATATCCCGCCTCCGGCCGCCCGGGGTAACCATCGTGGGAATTCCCATCATGCAGACCACCTGGTCGCTGCGTTTACCCGGCGGTTATCGCTACCTTCGCCCGGGCGGCAACATGGCGCCCGTCGCGGGCACGGCGGAAATGCTCAGTATCAGCGTGGAAACCCGGCTCAAACAACTGGATCGACTGGGTAAAAGCTATCAGGACACCACTATTAATGGCGCCGAAGATATTTATGCACGACAGAACCTGAGAGTATTTAACGTTCAGGTCGCGGCCGAAATTGAGCAGGCCCAAAAATATCTCGAATCCAACCGTGATGAAATGAGCGGTGAAGAATACCGGCGTCTTAAGACCAAGCTTGATCAACAGAAAAGTTCCCAGGATGTTCTCCAGAAAGGGCAGGAAAAATATTTCCAAACCCAGGATGAAAAGGCACAGGTTGATATCAATTTCTTTCTTAATGATTCCTCATCAAATACCGGCGTATCGGAATGGGCGCGTAATGAGGCCCTGTTGGAAAAGCCGGCTTTTGTCCAGAAAAGTGAACAAGAGCAAATTGCCTTATTGGAGCAGCAATTACAAACGATCCAGGCACAATCCGGCCTAACCATCGCCGGCAATGAACCGGCGATGGCGCCTGCTTCAACCACGGATGCTCTGATAGCGGCTCAGGATGCGAGGAACCTGGAAGCCGGCGCCATCCTCAATAAACTCGCGGATGCCGATACCGCGCAGATGGCTCAGCGACAGCTCCAACTGCAAAAGCAACTGGGAGAGCTCAAGGATAATCGCATGCAGCGGCAATTTATGGCTAATTCATATGATCTTCATGCAACCACGGAACTACCGGTATTGGGTGATGTTCCGCTGCAAGCGCCTCAAGCCGGTAGCACCGCAGGATATCGTCATAGCGGTTTTGGCGGTGTCAATCGCAGAGGCAGAGGACTTGCTGCCGATGCTCCCCAACCACCGATGCCTCTGCAGATGGCGCCAGGAATGATGCCGGGAATGATGATGGAAGGTACGGCTCCGGCCGGTGGTGCCGGCGTTCCCCAGGAAGGGGAAGCCGCCGGCGTCCAGTTGCATTATGCGGCGGCGGGGATGTATTCTCTGCCGGTGACGCTGCCGGAAGGCGAAGTGCGGTTGGATTTCGCCCGACCCTCCGGCGGGGCGGAACTGAGCATCCTGGCCGTACCGGTCAAATTAATTCACAATCTCTACGGCACGGCGACCGTGATCGTCGGGTTGTTGTTGGTGCTGGGCGTCATCAAAATTTGGCCCAAACAAGGTCATAAAGAACCGCTATCCACCCGGAGGATGGTGGGTTATATCGTGCTGCTGGTTTTGTTGACAATCCTGGCGGGCCTTTTAGGATTTCTGGTCAGCGTGGTTATAATCCTGCTGAGTGAGATCAAACGTGGTGTATCCGGCAAACGATTGGTTTCCAAAACGAAACATTAACCGGCAATTATGGTTTTTATAACAATTTTAATCAAAAATAGTATATTAGTACGCCGGCGCGGGTCTGATGCATAAAATATTGCATAATCCCGAGGATTTTCTACGCCAAGTGTAGCTCTATCGCCGCAGTTTCTTTCGATAAAATCAACTTTCTTAATTATCAAAGGCAGGGGAGGTCTGACCAGTTTCCTAGGAAATGAAAAAGGGAAGATACTGGCCAGATAGTACTGATAATGCGGTTTAACAACTTACAACATATCATAAATCCATAATATCAGGATTAATACAGCGGGTTAAAAACAAAAATTATGGATAAAATGATTATTTTTGCCAAAGAAATGCCAAAACATAGACGATATGGCCAAAGATTTTCGCGTTTTGTAGGTAATTTTTTGTTTTTTGTTCCGTTCATTTGCGGGAGTCGTGTGAGTCGGGGCCCAAAGTGATTTGGGGTGCGAGTAGAGGTTTGTGAAGGGTTAAAAGTTTTTGGCCCGAAAGAGCAATTTTTGAGAAATGGCCTTTTCACCGACCACTATTTTTGTGGGGCGCGGTTGTTTCATGTTTTGCGCGAGGGTCGTATAACGAAAGTGTATTCTTTTTGGAGGACACTATTGTGTCACTACTAAGAAAACTCCGCCGTCGTCTAGGCATTTCCCCTTCCTCTAAAACTCCTCATCTTTCCGGGGTAAACGCACGTTGTCGTCGTTCAGCGTCGATGAGGCTCGAAGCTCTGGAGCCACGGGTGATGCTGGCTTCGGATTTGCAGGTCGCGGCATTCGAGCCGACCGGACCTGGGCCGTTTGGCTGGGGCGAGGGCATGGAACTGAATATCGACATCACCAATACCGGGGACAATATCGCCGGTGGTTATTTCGATATGAATTTTTACCTCAGCGACGATGCGACCTTGGAGGTGGGAACGGATACGTTGCTCTCAGAGTCTTATAGCATTGGCAACCTGGATATCGGGATGACCAATCATCGAGTACAAGTTGTGACCATGCCGGGCAGCGGGGTCGACGGCGACAAATATCTCTTTGTTATGGCGGATAGCGGTGATTCCATCACCGAAAACGATGAGAACAATAATACTGCCGTGGTTTATATACCGGTGGGAGCTTACAATCCGGCGACGGGAATCGATTTACAGACGATGGACGCGGGATTGCCCGAAACCATCGAATTGATTTTTGGCGGGACCTACACGGTGGCCGCCGATGCGTTTAACGGAGGCGATACCGACGCGGGCGCGTTTGATATTGATGTCGTCATTAGTCCCGATGCAACTTACGACGCCGGAACGGATGAAGTGCTGGCGACAGTAAATGTCTCCGGCGGCCTGACGGTGGGGAGCGAATCGATCAATGATGTGGATATCACCCTGCCGACGGCGGGCAGCACTTACGGCGGGCATACCTACGCCGATGGCGCTTATTATGTGTTTGTCGTGGCCGATAGCGGGGCGGTAGTGACGGAAACGTTCAAGAGCAACAATGTTGTCGCACAGGAAGTTACTCTGGTTACCATCCCGACTTTGACCAGCGGCGTGGATCTTAAAGCCATTGATTTTGATTTGTTCGATATGAACAATTTGTACTGGGATAAGGTTTACGATGTCGAAGCATTGACGTATAACCTGGGCGACGCCAATGCCGGGGCTTTTGATATTTCCCTGGCGCTCAGCGCCGACGAAACTTACGATCTTGCCGGTGGAGATGTTACGGTTGGGGTGATTCATGTTGACAGTCTCGATTCCACCGTATTATCGTACACGGAAAGTTCCATCATTATGCCGCCGATGGGCGCAATGAGCGATGGGTCCTATTACCTTTTAATGCGAGTTGATAGCGGCAACGCCGCCAGTGACGCCGACTCAACCAATAATCAACTGAGCATTCCGGTTAATGTGGCCGGGCAACCACCGGTTACAGGGCCTGATCTGGTGCTTGAAGGGGTGTTTATTGATTTTGCCGGGGGAATGCCGGTGATGGATTGGGGCGACGTATTGGACGTGCATCTGGGCGTGCGTAATAAAGGCGACCAGGCGGCGACAGGAACCGCGACGATAAAATTCTATCTCAGTGATGACGCCACGCTGGAGGTGGGCACTGACACACTGATTACTGAAACGGCCAGCGTAGTTGATTTGGGGGCCGGAGCCAATAATCAGCAGGACCTTACCATCACCTTGCCCGGCAGCGGTACGGATGGGGATATGTATCTGATTACCGTGGTGGATAGCGAAGACGTCATAACCGAAGGCGTTGAGACGAACAATCAGCTTATCATGGAATTTCCTATCGGCGACATCAGTGGGATGACGACGGTAATCGATCTCATACCCAGTAATATGGGCCGGCCGGTGATTCCGATGGTGGATCTGGCCTGGGGTGAAACGTATTCTATTCCGGTTGATATAACCAACCAGGGCGATACGGACGCGGGGGCGTTTACGGTGAGCGTTGTGCTGGCGTTGCCGCGCCCGATGGGCGCCGGCGGGATGTTGCCGGTTAGCGACAACGGACACAACGAACTGGAACTGGCGACGTTAAATATCGCTTCCCTGACGGCGGGCGCGGAAAGCACCAACGATGTCAACATTACTTTACCCGCGGCGGGGATATTGAGTGACGGCAATTATAATCTCGAAATTCGGATTGATAGCGTAGATATGGCCGTCGGTGGTGAAGTAGCCGAAGTTTTTGAAAGCAATAATTTCTTTGGTCAACCGATCCAGGCGGTCACTACACCGACGTTTTCTTCCGGGATGGATTTACAGGGAGTGGAACTATTTTTTGACGATCCTACGGCAATGGAAGATCCGCTTATCTGGGGCGAGAGCTATACCGTGTTGGGATCGGTCTATAACACCGGCGATACCGACGCCACGGCCTTTGACATCGGTGTATATTTAAGCACCGATCAGACGTTTGATTTGGGCACGGATACGCAGGTGGGGACCTATACCGTGTCGGGTGGGTTGACCAGCGGACAGTTCGTGATGGAGGAGTTCACCCTGTCGCTGCCGGCGGTGGGAACATTGGCGGATGGTAATTATAAATTGTTGCTGGTGGCTGACAGCGGCGAAGCTCTCACCGAAGGCGACGAAAGCAATAACGTATTCTGGATGGACGTGGCGACCGGCTCGCCGGTGGATCTGGTGGCCCAACCGGTGGACGTGCCCGGCGGACTGGAACTTAAATGGGGTAATAGTTATACGTTTACGGCGGATGTTTTTAATCAGGGATTTACCGACGCCGGAGCATTCGATGTTATTGTGGCGATAAGTCCGGATGATGTTTATGATGCGGGAACCGATCAAATCCTGGCGACGGTGAATATTACCGGCGGCCTGGCGGCGGGGGAGGATAGCCCCAATGACGCCGGTGTTACTTTGCCGACAGTGGGCAGCAGCTATGGCGGCCACACGTATGCGGACGGAACTTATTATCTGATTGTGGTGGCCGACAGTGGTTCGACCGTCACCGAAGGATATGAGGATAACAACGAAGCGGTGCTCAGCGCGCCCATCGTGACGACGTCAAGCGTATCCGGCACGGATATAATTTTGATAGAATGCGATGTTGAGCTGGATAATCAGGACTTTAATCAAGCGGCACAATTGGCATGGGGACAAACTTATACGGGCGCGTTGGTGTTGGATTACTTTAATTCCGGCGATACCGATGCGGGGGCTTTTGATATCACTTTTCGTTTGAGCGATGATCCGGTTTATGACGATACTGACACCCTGCTGGGAACCGAAAACATTGCATCATTGACGTCGTTATCCCTGGCCGGGCTGGACGTTGATCTGGTAATGCCGGCCAGCGGCACGGATGGGGCGAAATACGTGGTGGTCAAGCTCGATAGCGGTGCGGCGGTGACGGAACTCGATGAAAACAATAATACCGCCGCTGTGGGCGTGCAGGCAGGTGCGGCCGTGTCGGGTATTGACGTTGCCCCGCAGCGATTTTTACTAGGGACGCCGGGGCCGTATGGGTGGAATCAGACTTTGCAGGTAACGGCGGACGTGATGAATGTCGGCGATACGCCGTCAGGGATGTTTGATGTGAAGTTCTATCTAAGCCCGACGACCGATCCGGCCGCGGGCGTCGAGTTGGATGATTTTACCATCAATAACGTGCCAAATGGAGAATTGGCGTATCGCGATTTCAACGTCAATTTGCCGGGGGCGGGCGTATTGGCAAACGGCAATTATTATTTGATTATGAAGGCGGACAGCGGCGCAGCGCTCAGCGAGCCAAACGAAACCAATAACACTTGGTCGATTCCGCTGGCCGTCAGCGGCGATGAAGTGGACGTGGAA
>JAFGBA010000070.1 GCA_016933395.1 Sedimentisphaerales bacterium
AAATCGGGATCAATCAACGAATGAAACTAATTTTAGCAAGACAACGGCATTTTGCACGATAAATCGTTAATTTTTAGAGGAACCCTTCTGTGAAATAAATATTATCACCGAAATATCCCCCCAATACCGCACTATTCACCGGACATGCTTCCCCAGCTTCCGGCCGGATATCAGTCTATCTGCCGGATTGGATAGGTCTTTACTTTATCGTCGCAAGTAACTATGATAAAGTAAGTTAATTTCGGGCAATGGCCTACAGGATGTTCCCGCCTGTAACAAGTTATTATACCAGTTGTTATCGAGGACATAACGTGATTAAACGTTGGAACCAAATAGTGTCATGGATGGGGATTTTTGTACTAGTGAATCTTTCGGCGTGTGTCGCCCCGGCCTCCACCGCCGTCTCAACAACTGATTCTGATTCCCCGATAGCACCGGAAACCGCATCAACAACCGTTCTGGCCCGTCTGGCCGAAGAACTTTCACAAGGACGACTGGAAGACGCCCGTCTGGAACTGACCCAACTTGATCCCAACGTGTCGGCTGCTCCACGGATGTTTCTTAACCGTATAGAAAGCATCATTTCCCGTTATGATCGGCTTAGTGGCGAACTGCAGCAAGCCCACGAAAAAGCATACCAGAATTATGCTATCGAAATGCTTAAGGCCGTTGATGCCGCTCACTGGCGACAGACAGTGCTTGAGGCCAGCAAAACCTATAAGTTAGCCAGTGAAGACAAAACCTCCTTCGAAAGCGATTTATCCGACAAGCTCGATAAAGACTGGCTTAAAGCACTGGCCAAAATGACTCAGGCATACGGTTTGGCTAAACGGACGGGCCTGAGCGATACAACCGATCCCGCCTTGCGGGAGGAAATCACCCGTGAAACCCTTCGTATCGCCGCTCAACTTGAAGATGAGCACGAAACCCTCGAAGCTTATAATAGTGTTTATGCTTATTTATCCGCTTTGGCCGAAAATGAAGATCCTTATAAAGACGAGCGACGTAAGCTTATCCGGCAAGCTACTCTGCGGGCGATGTACGTCGCTGATCCAAATATGGAAACTGTTGCCTGGGAAGAACGACGTAAAAATGTAACAGCAGATATTTTTGAATACGCTATTAATATACTTAGCGTCAATTATGTCGAAGAACCGGATTTTCGCCGCATGGCTCAGGAAGCCCTGGAAGCCGCGGCCTTGCTGGCTCAAACCGACGGTTTGGAAGAAACCTTCCCCCAGCTTACAGATACCGAAAAATCCGACGCCTTTATCGCCGGTATAAATGAACTCACTGAAAAATGTAAAACTATTACCGGTAAAGGCGGTTACCTCGTCCCGATTCAATATCTCCGACGCTTGCTCGATATCAATAAAGAAACTCTTGCATTACCCGAAGAGGTTGTCGTTGCCGAATATGCCGAAGGCGCCTTCGGAGCACTTGACAGCTATACTTATGTCGTTTGGCCGGCGGATGTCGATACCTTCCAGAAAGATATGACCAACGAGTTCAGCGGCATAGGCGTTCAGATTACCAAGAAGGATGGTCGTCTGGCCATCGATTCGCTGCTGGAAGACGCCCCGGCTTTTCGGGCGGGCCTTGACGCCGGCGATATTATCGCCGCCGTGGATGGCAAGTCCACCGATACCCTCAGTATGAACATGGCTGTCGATCTCATCACCGGCCCGGCGGGCACGGACGTGGTGCTGACCATCGAGCGGGCAGGTGAAGAACCGAAAGACTACACTATCACCCGCGAAAAAATCGTCGTCAAAACCGTTAAAGGTCTCTATCGCGATGAGGCCGGCCAGTGGCAATACTACGTCGATCCTGATAACGGCATTGGTTATATCCGCCTGACAAATTTTGCCGCTGAGACGTCCGAACGCCTCCAGACAGTTATTCAGGAACTTCGCGGCCAGAACCTCAAGGGCCTTATCCTCGACCTTCGCAACAACTCCGGCGGCTACCTCAATGCGGCTATTGCCATCTCCAATTTATTCCTGCAGGAAGGCGTCGTTATCGTCAGCACCCGCCCCCGCGACACGCGCTATAGCCAGTACGAATACGCCAGTAAAAATCAAACCGGTGAACCAACCCTGCCGCTGGTTGTGCTTATTGACGGCACCTCGGCCAGTGCTTCGGAAATTGTCGCCGGTGCTCTTAAAGATCATCACCGGGCGGTATTGGTTGGCACGCGAAGTTTCGGTAAAGGCAGCGTGCAGACCATTCAGAACTTCCGCTCCACCAATGCTGAGATGAAGCTAACGATTGCTTACTATTACCTGCCCGGCGGCCGCCGCGTCCACCGGGACATCGACGCCCTGCCGGACGCCGACTACGGCGTGGTGCCTGACATCGAGGTGGAACTTACGGCCGATCAGTTCAAAACCCTATACGAGACTCGGAATGACGCCGGCGTCCTGTACCAGAACGGTGAAGTCGAACATCCCGCCTTCACGGCTAAAACCGTCCTTGATAATGATCCCCAACTTCAAGCCGCCGTGTTGTGCCTGGAGGCCAAACTTATCGCCAATGGACTTATGACCCCCGCCTCCGAAAAAGCTTATGCGGCACAACCTATTCTTGAAACTGCCGAAAGCGCCTTTTGAAACTTAAACACTCTGAAAATGGCGTTAACCAAAAAACATTAAAACGTTTTCAGGAAGATTCACCCGACATATACAGTTTTCGATATGTGTGAATACAACGATGATGTGTCCAATACGGTGATAATGCGCCACATTGGTGTGATCCATACGCCCCATACGAATTTGGCGGGCATGCCCATTCAGCCGGCTGGTGCACGGGATGTTGAAGGGCGGGTGGAACTGTTGGCCGAGTATGCCAAGGGACTGGATGATGTGGCGGGATTCAGCCACCTGTTCCTACTATATCACTTTCACCGGAGCGAGGGCCATCAACTGCGAGTCACACCGTTTATGGACGAACAACCTCGAGGACTGTTCGCCACCCGCGCTCCCAAACGACCCAATCCTATTGGACTGTCATTGGTGCGAGTGGTGCGGGTCGAGGGATCGGTAGTGCACGTCCTTGACGTCGATATGCTTGATGGCACGCCTCTACTGGACTTAAAGCCTTATGCGCCCCGGTTCGACGAACCCTTCGGACCCGTCCGCACCGGCTGGCTGGCGAAGGTGAGTCAACATGTCGGCGAACGCCGTAGCGACGGCCGCTTTAAATAATCAGTCTAGGCCCCTTAGATGAGTTTACGCACGGCCTGAAGGACCGCCTCATAATCAGGTTCGGTTGTCATTTCAGGAACAAGCTGCTGATACGCCAGTTTACCCTCTGCGTCAACAATCGGTGTCGGACCATCGCGATGGGAAATTTGGCCTGGCATATGGGCTTCTGATCAAGGAATTGCGGCTATTGGCGCGAGCGGTGCCGTTCGCACCCGATCCACCCCTTCCGCCCCGCACCAACGCGCCTGAGCAAAAGGCAGGTCCATACTGACCGTCACAATCACCACGTCATCCCCCAGCTTCGCCGCCTCCTCGTTAAAGCGTTTGGTCTGAATCGAACAAACACCGGTATCCAGCGACGGCACTACCGAAAGCACCACCGTCTTGCCCCGCTGCGACGACAGCGTAAATTTCGACAAATCGTTATTAAGAGCGATAAAATCCGGCGCCACTGAGCCAATCCTGACCTCGGCGCCAACCAGGGTAAGCGGATTACCCTTGAACGTGATCAAGCCTTTGCGCTCATTCATTGTTAAAATCTCCTGACAAATGTCTCAAAATCATTCACTTCCCATGTTGACTGATTATAGATGCGGATTACCCCCGGTCAACTTTCCTTCCATAAAATTCCTTACTCCATCTTCAGCATTCCCAGGAAGCGGCCTGTAAAGAACAGTCGGCCCATTTATATCGTATAATTGTAATAGGATGATTTATGCCGCCCGGAAAATATAACTATCAGGCCATTATTATAGGACATTGTCGTGATTTTTTCATATTTTACACATAATTCATTTTATCCGTAAATTCCTTGCTAATAATCCAATAATGCAATTTATTGACGGTGAGAACAGATTTGCTTATGCGCTTAACGGCTGAATTTGTATTAAAGTCGCTGTTCTTAAAATGTCTGAAGGCCGATAGGTTAATCGGGCATAAACACATCGGTTGGGTCTGGCTGTTTATAAGGAATCACTATGATGAAAAGCAGAAAAGTAGTGCTTGCTTTGGAAGCCATAAAAGTACTCAATCGCAGCGGATGGCGTTCGCTGGGGTTTTTTGACGGCGTCTATCGTCTTCAGGGGCTGGACAATTCAATATCCGTCATTCCGTCATTACCCGGGATTCCATCGCTGATGTATTTATCAGACCTCCGGGAACGCACCACCGGATTGCATAAACAACTTGAACCTCTCTCCTTCGAATTGCTGGATGGCCCTAACCTCCAAAGCTCGGATTATGAAAGCGAATTCGAAATCATAATCGGTCGCGGCACAAGTTCACGCGACGACGTGCAAACACTATTGTCAATATTATCAGGTCTTAATCGCCTCTCCGGCGGCCCCGGCTATGTATCCCGTCAAATTGAAGGAGTGAGGATTTGAACGAATCATCCAATAATCCCCTGATGCATCGCTTCTTTCCCGAAAGATACGAATGCACTTTTTCCCGCAAAACCATCGAAGGGGAAACTGCGCGAAATCGAGGCGTGTTGCGCAGATTGATGGATTGGCTGGTCGGGGACGGTTTTACTGATGAAGACTGGAAACGCATAAAGGAAGCGAAAATCAGGGGATTTGAGTATGACACGGAAATAAAAGCCGCCGGGATAAGAAAAAGTGATGCGGAAACAACAAAAATATACACGGATGTCATTAGCGCCGAGGCCTCTCAGAATTATTTAATCTCGCTGCTGAAACAATACATAAAATCTTTCGATTACGTAGCGATCAGACCCAAATCCTTGCAACAATTCTCAGTGCATGATGTTATCGGCATTCACGACGAAGCCGAAGCTTATCAGCGGCTTAAGGACACCAAAAACCTTCCCACGCCTTCGGACAAGGCTTTCAAGATATACCATCTGGCCAATGATGATAACGCGAGCATGGGCGACATTGCGTCGCTGGTGGAAACGGATCCCGCCATATCCGCCCGCATCATAAAAATGGCCAATTCGGCATTTTATTATCGCCTCGAACCCGTTAGCTCCGTTCAAAAGGCAATATCACGGCTGGGGCTTAAGATGCTCAAAAAAATATCTTTATACTTAAGCCTCATACAAAGTAATAAAAATGGCGTCTGTGAAGCATTCGACTACGATCTCTTTTGGTCAGAATCATTAGCCAGAGCTGTTGCCGCCTCTATCGCCGCCGTTAATCATCGCAAAACACGCGGCAAAGAGAACGCCGGCATTACAGCAGATGAAGCGTTTACCTTGGGCTTGCTCTGTCAAATCGGCCGTTTGGCTTTTGCCGCCGTTGAACCTGATCGATACACGGAAGTGTTAACAAAAACGGACTCCGAAGATTATGAATCTTTGCTGATAAATGAAAAAAAAGCCTTCGGGCTCAACCATAATGAGCTTGCCGCAGATATGATGGCGGACTGGAATTTACCAGGGGTATTTTGCAATGCGGTTCGATTTCAAAAATCTCCTGATTATATGAAACATTTTTCGATAAATATAACCGAAAATGAACTTATAAACATTTTGCATCAGGACTGGCATCCCTATCTATTAAAATGGACGGGGACCATTTCGGCGATTATGACGCAACCGGGTCTGAGACGAGAAAAATTTGTTTTGGATCATTCGGTTAACGAAGCACGATACTTGGGCATTCATTCTAAAACCTTTTCTCAGAAGTTTGATTGTATTACAAAGGAATGGATAGATATAGGTAAAATTCTAACAATCAAAACGCATAAGGTGCCTTCCTGGCAAAAAATATACGCCGAGGCATGTTGATTACACTTCTTCCCCTTTCAACAAAACCTATAACCGTTTTTACGTTGTAAACTCATTAATACGATTGAATCAATTGTTCTAAGGTTGGTTTTTTAACCAGTAAGCAACCATGTACGCCAGGTCATCCATATCCACTGTGCCATCAC
Source organism: Sedimentisphaerales bacterium (assembly GCA_016933395.1). Classification (GTDB taxonomy): domain Bacteria; phylum Planctomycetota; class Phycisphaerae; order Sedimentisphaerales; family SM23-30; genus JAFGBA01. The sequence goes on from JAFGBA010000070.1 coordinate 6,105, forward strand.
CTGTAAGATCAGCACCATGGCAGTGATCGTTATGACAGGAACATCCTGACGTTAACCACTGATTTGCGAGAACGGAAAACTCGATAAGCGTTACTCGTCCATCGTCATCCATATCCGGCAGGTCCACGAGATAGTATTGCCCCCAGACAATGGCCGCTTCGTGGTCTGCTTCCTCGGCGTTGAAACCAAAAACGAGATAGATGTTGTTGGAGGCGTTGATGCCCGCCGCGGTGCAGGTCAGAACCATCTCCAGCAGGTAAATCCCATCCCGCGGCGGAGAACCCCCGGAGCCGTTGAGCGTGAAGCCGAAGTGCTTGTGCCAGGAACCATCGGCGGCAATAGGTGAATCAAAACCGACCACCGGCCCGTCAGCGGTGGTGGCGGTGAGGATTTGCCCGCCCACTAATAGGGAGAGAGTGAGGGTTTCCTCCGTAGCGGCCGCCAGCGGCTCAAAGCCCGCCCCCGTCCAACGCGCCAAAGCGGCGGTCAGGATAAAACCCACTGACTGGCCCGCAGGTAATGTCCCCGGTTCGCTGTCAAAACCCGGTTCGGAGGCAAAGCCGTATTCATCCAGTTCGCCGCCGCGGAGGGCCGGCGTTACGACCAGGGAGTTGCAATCATCAAGGGTTACGGCGAAATCACCTTCATGGTGGGCGAAGGCCATACCGCTATATACGAGCATACCCAGGAAAATCAGGGAAAAACGCTTCATAATTGATCAACCTTTCTGCAATAAGCTTTGGTAATTAATATCCTAGTAGGGAATAAACCGGTTTATCCGATAGTCATGATAGACTTTCTTGAACGGAAGTTTCTCGGCGTGGCCGTCGAGAAAACCCCAGCCGCTTTGAGCCTCCCACGTACCGGCTTCACCGCTGTAGGCATTGATTTGCACCTGCTTGGCGGCCTCATGCGGAGGAACGGGATTAAGGAACCAGTTTTCCACATGCGGATGATCGGCCCCGGCGAATTCGCCTTCGAAGGCCATTATCAGGAAATGGACGGTATCGGCGGGTGAGCGAACCTGATTGAGCCGCCGGCAGATATGCTCCGGGTCGGGAGCGACATGGGAGATGTAATTGTTTACCCCGTAGCTGGTGCGCCGCCAGGCGGGAGGATCACTGCCGGGAACAGGAACGCCCTGGCCTTCTTCGTCGATGGGCCAATGGGGACTTTTATCCACGGGCGAGCGAAACAGAAGTTTGTTCTCATAATATGGCTGAAGGGTGTTAATCCAGGCGACCTTTTCATCGCTGTGGGCGCCGCCATGGCCCAGGCCGACGTCCACGAAGCAGCCGTTATGTTCGCCCATATACATCCAATGGGCAATTTCCATATTCCGCAGGTTAATCAGACAGTTGGCACAGCGAGCTTTGTGACGCGCCAGATTCAAGGCGGGCAACAGAATGCTGACCAACAACGCAATAATAGAAACCACCACTAGTAGTTCAATCAGGGTAAAGGCACACGCACGCCGTGCGTTCATCATATAGCGCATAGCGATACCTCATCTTAGGTAATCGTTTCGTTGAAAAAAAAGAAAAAACGTTTTGGAGGCAGGTTACGCAGGCGGCGGACGGGCGAATAACGAAAGAGAAATATCGCAAGCGGAAAGAATGGATATATTCGGAAAAACCGCCGAATAGAGGTCCACCGGTGCGGTTATAGCCGGGGCCGGGATATCCGCCGCCAAAGCTTTAACCAACACCAGGTTAAAACAAATCTGGCACTCGTTGGTGTTATGCCGGGAGGAGTTATTGGCGGGCGAGGAATCCTGTGCTTTATCATCGTTGCAGTTGTGGCTGCAAGAGGCGTGGCACTGCTGAAGGTGCAGCCTATGTAAAAAACCGCTACCTACCATCAGCAGGTATATCACCATCATTTTAGACGCAATTTGCATCCGGCGTTGATTCATTGATAAACCATTATATGACAACAGTATATAGAGGTCAACACATTTTATCGCACCCATTGTCCCAGTCGGAGCAGCAGCCTTGCTCGTTTTTACCAGCCGTTCCGCAAGAACAGCCGCAACCGCCGGATTTAGCCCGGCCGGTGAGCGTCCGCCACAGCGACCAACCCACCAAGGCCCCTACTACTATTATTACAGCAATTGTTATCAGATAATCCATATTCATAATAATACGCTCGCATCTTTCGCCGGGTTCGAAGATTCCGTTGTTATTATTTAATTATAGCACGTCAGTTTTTGACACGCAGGCAATCAAAGCCCATATAATAGCCGCCGGAATCGGGATTTTTACCGGTAACTTTTATACGAAGCAGGTTTTCGCCTTTGTTCATACGAACCTTGCCGACGGAGCGAACAATTTGATCGACACCGGCGGGATTATAAGTGTCGACGTCTCTGAGGATAACCGTGCCGTTGACGGCAAGTTCGACGATGCCATAGTCGGGGGCGCGAGTAAAAATAGCTTCCATATCCTGTTCCGCATTTTCATCGGAAAGGAACATCATGTCCGCCCATTGGCCCGGCTCAGCAAATTGGATGAACAGATGCGCCCGGTTGGACCAGATGCCGTCCCAGCCGCCGGCCTTGCCTTGCTGAACGACGTTGAACCAGCCGTTGTGTGCTTTCATTTGCATAAGCTCGCCTTCTTTGCTGCCGGGGTCGTCCGCGACGGGTAGATCAAGAAGCTTGCTTACTCGGTCGTGCGGCAGTGGAGGGAAGATTAGGTGCGGCTCGGTCTGATACCAGTAGGCGACAGAGGAATAGTGGTTGGGCCAGGGCCAGCGGTCATCGCTGTAGGTTTCGATATCAAAACGAAGGGATTTTTTAAAGGGAATCGGGTCGGTGATATGGTAGCGATAGACGTTCCACTTTTTACCACGGTCGTGTTGATACTCTTCCACCAGCGGAGCGCCGATATAGGCGCAGGAAAACGCCTTCTCGTAACACCACGCTCCGCAGAAATAATCCTCCGAGCCTGTACCTTCGAGGGTGGGAGTAAGATCGCCGTCGATATAGAACCGGTCATCCCCTTCGCCCCACCAGCCGGAGCTGTTCAGGTGAATGGACAAATTGCAGCCGACATAATGCCCCTTACCCACGGTGTTCATTAGGCAATAATCCTCGCCAATTTTGGCCGGGTAGGATTGGTTGTACCAGGCATGGAAGTAAGGCGTGTCCGCCGGCAAGTTAACGCCGCGGCGGTAGTCGATGTAAAAGTAAAACTTATCACATACGATATCGGATTGATTCTCCACGGTAATACGAGCTGACTTGCCGAACGGCATGGGCCAAAAACAGTTAAGCCCCTTATATGAGCCTATCTGAATGGGAATGCTGTTAATGTCATAAACCATGCCGTGGCCCAGTCCAAAGAAGTCCCCTACCGGCGTCTCGACACTGGGATATTTTTCATTGTCCCAGTACATTCGCAAAACAAGTTGTTTCAAGTGCATGGGATCATCGTGGGCGATAGTTATCCAGATGTGATCAATCAACCCCGGTCCCTGTAAACGAGCGATTTCCTTGAGTCCGCCCGCCTCTATGGTCACCCAATCAGCGTTTTTGCCCTCCGGGTCCACGCTGCTGGCTCGGGCGGCGGTGTAGTTTTTGGGTTGATACAGGTTCGCCAGTCCTTCCTCGGCTTGAACCTCTGCCGACCCTTCAACCGCCCAAAGCGCGATTATGGCTATACACACAATGACAAAACCATACAAAAAATGACGCATAATCGCCTCCGGAAAATCACCAGCAATTTTTTCTGTTCATCCCATGCCTACATTTAACCATTGGCCAATTTGATATACCACCAGCGTAATCCCATACGCCAAAATCGTCAAGCCGATCCATTGGCCCAGCGCCCAGGCCCAGGAGCCGCTTTCCCGCCGCACAACCGCCACGGTCGCCATACAGGGAGCGGAAATCAGGCAAAACAGCATCACGCAAATACCCGTAAGAGGTGAGTAGTCGCGATGCAAATTCTCTCGTAACTGAACACTATCAGCCTCCTCTTGTTCGCCCATGGCGTAAACCATTCCCATTTGTGAGACGAACACCTCCTTGGCCCCGATGGCGCCGATCATGGCCGTATTGATTTTCCAGTCAAACCCCAGAGGCCGGGTAAGCGGCTCCAAAATCCTTCCAATGCGCCCCGCCCAGGATCGTTCAAGTTGTTTTTGGGCGACCTGCTTATCGGTCAGATTTGCGGTCGGATCCGGCGTGAAATGTGGAAACGCCATCATCGCCCACAGCAAAATCGAGATCGCCAGGATAATTGTCCCGGCTTTTTTAAGGTAATGCCACGACCGCTGCCACATGTGCAAGGCCAGCGACAACAGTGTCGGCCGGCGATACGGAGGCAGTTCCATTACAAAGGGAGCCGCCTGACCGCGAAATATCGTGATGCGCATCAGTTTGGCCAATACAATCGCCAAAACTATGCCGACAATATACATCGCGAAAACCGCCAGCGCCGCCTCGTTCGCTGTAAAAAATGCCCGTGAAATCAACATGTAAATCGGCAATCGTGCTCCACAACTCATCAGCGGCAACACCAGCATGGTCGTCATACGATCACGGCGATTGTCCAGCACCCGTGTCCCCAGGATGCCGGGCACTGTGCAACCAAAACCAATCAGCATGGGGATAAAACTCTTGCCATGCAGACCCACCCATTTCATCAGGCGATCCACCAGAAACGCCGCACGAGCCATATAGCCGGTGTCTTCCAGAAGTGCAATCGCCAGGAACAATAACATGATATTGGGCAAAAAAACAATTACCCCCCCTACGCCCGCGATAACGCCGTCCAGCACCAGCGACCGCACCAGCGGCAGGGTTTGCGCCGTCCACTGGCCCGCCACCCAGTTGGATAAAGCGCCGGTCCCCGCTTTGATCCATTCCATCGGCGGCGAGCCGAGGGTAAAGACCAGCCAAAATGTCAGATACATTAACACCGCAAAAATTGGCAATCCCAGCACGCGATGCGTCAAAACAGCGTCGATACGGTCAGATAATTCTATCTTCGCCCGCACGCTGCGGCGCATCACCTGACGAGCAATGCCATGAGCGTGGCCGTAACGATGTTCGGTAATCAACGTCTCGGCGTCATCGCCATATAAATTTGTCAGTCTCTGCCGGCTAAGATGAACCTGATCCCGCACGGCCTCGCACGTTACGCAACGATGCACTTTCTCAGCGAGCACGTTATCATTTTCCAGCAGTTTTAACGCCACCCACGATGATGATGCGGCCTGACGCGCCTGTCTGGCGACGGTATCCGCCTGACCGGCGTTGATGAGTTCGGCGAGTTTCTCAACTTCCGCATTAACATCCTTGCCGTAATTCACCCGCGCCGGTTTCAGAGCATCCAATTCCCCGCAAGCAATGGCGATAATGTTATCCACCAATCGGTCAATACCGTGACGGCGCGTGCCGATAGTGGGAATTACCGGTGCTCCCAGAGTCCGCCCCAACGCCTTGAGATCAACTCGCAAACCTTTTTGCCGCATTTCATCGGCCATGTTGAGGGCCACCACCATCTTTGTCCCCATCTCCGCCAGTTGCACCGACAGATACAGATTCCGCTCCAGGTTGGACCCATCCACAACATTGACAACCACGTCGGGCTGTTCCTGAATGATAAAGTCTCGCGCGACGATTTCTTCAATGGAATACGCACTAAGCGAATAGGTTCCCGGCAAATCGATTATCCGCAGGCGAATGTCACCATGGCGCAACACGCCTTCGCGCGTTTCGACCGTCACGCCGCCGTAATTGCCCACCCGTTGGCGCGAACCCGTCAGGGCGTTAAAAATGGTCGTTTTGCCGGAATTGGGATTCCCCGCCAGCGCCACAACAAACGTGGTTTTCTCAGGGATTGATTTATCCGTTTTTTGAACTATGCCCATTAATGTATAAATCCAATGTTATAGCGGCTCGACCAATACATCCCAAGCCTCCTCACGACGCAAACTTACATGGCTGCCCGCCACGATATATTCCGCCGGATCCGCCAGCGGCGCAAGTTTCACTTTTGTTACTTCCGCTCCGCGCACCAGCCCCATTTCCAGCAGACGCCGCCGAATCAGGCTTTGGGCTTCGATTTTTACAATTCGCCCTTTAGCCCCCGGCTCAAGCTGCGATAAGCGTACGGCGTCATTCATGTAATATATATCCTTTTTCAGCTAAAACAACAGCCGCATCCGCAATGCGGCCAGCCAGGCGTCCGTCGCCTTTGCATCCGCGGCAGGATCGATAATATATTGCAATGATGGCGACAGGTCTATGTTCTGGTCAATCTGAACTTTATAATAGCATTCGCCGACCGACTCCGCCGGCAGGTGCAGGGCGTCCGCAAATATCCCGCGGCTGAATCCCAGTCCCAGTACGTCTTCATCGCGTCCGGGGATCAAACCTGTTACCTGCCCACCCACCGACCAGAATCGGCAGACTTCGTTATAGTTTTCGTCCGCATACCCCCATCGGCCGAATAATCCCACATCGCATCCGCCCTCAGCCCGTCCGGAGATAATCTCCTGATCGAAGCTTAGATAAATGCCGGTATCATTGCGTTTGTTATTATCAATTTCAAGATGAGGTTTCTCTCCACAGTCGCACCATATACCCACTCTATACGCCCCATTACCTGTTCCCCTCACATCAACCGGTCCAACCACCAGACCGGTTTCCACTACCATCAAATAAAAATCCTCACCATGCAATCCTGTACGAAATCCCGTCTCACGGGCATCACTTTGGCTGTCCTGAACGCCCAATGTCATGTACCAACCATCCACGGGCTGAATATGCAGCATTGCCCCCAGGCCGTTATCAGGAAACGGTATCGTCGGATTATTCACTAAAGTACTGTGTAGAAATTGGCTGGTCTCGTCATTGGCGTAACTGCTCGCATCAAACGACACCGACCGGCCCATGCACTCAAATCCACACGTGAAATCCACCTTGCCCCAGCGAAAAGTCGCTCGTCCGCCCCAGAAATCATGTTCCAGCCATAACTCGGTTACATCCAGGGAACGGTTGCCGCCGGCATTATCGTTCACACCGAAATATGAACCCACGGACTCATCCGTTATGCCTTCGGCACGGGGCCAACTGCCTTCGGCCAATAAATAACACCGCGTGGCAGTCCAGCCCATCGCCAGTTCCAAATCCGCTATAAATTGCAGATCATACGTACCGATGTACCGACCACTGTGATCGCTGGTGCGCAAACCGCCTTGGGCGTTAAATTGATAAACTTGAATGACAGCACCTTCAACTTCCAGCCAATCCGGAGGGGTGAACATGCTATACTCTTCACTATAAACATGGTTCCAACCGGAAAATCCCAAAATTATCAGCAAAAAAAGCCTTGGATTAACTATATTTTTGGAAAACATATAATCGCCGGTATTTTTAATTATTTCATTTTATGATGTTTCTTTTGAACATGTGTTTTCTTGGCACTTATAGTTAGACACATCTAACTTTATGTCAACACAAATATTTTTAAAATCAATTAGAACTTCTAATTACTTGTTATTACTATGGTTACGGAAATACCCCTGCCCCGGCCGGTCAGCCATGTGCCTGTGTCGGCCGCGACGTCGCAAACGAAATGGCACGTGTTTATCACTCGCTGCGGTGACTTTTATCTTTTCAGCCGTTTCCCGATCCAACATCACCCGCCCTTGTCCAACGAGAACTATTACACTCTTGCCCGGCCCTTCCGGCGACACCACCTCCACATAATTACCGTTTGTTATGCCCATATCCGCTACGTGACGTTTCATTGTCTCATCGCCATCCACACGCATGATCTGCACGCTTTCTCCTGCGAGACATTCCGTCAATAACCTGATGTTCCCTTCCCGGGCTACACAAGCATCGCAAACGCCATACAAATTTAGACTATGCTGCAATAAACGAAATGACGAACGACGAGCATTTTCCATTTGCAGCATCTCTATACGTGGGTCATAAAATTCGATGATGGCCCCACACTTGACGCAAAACAAATGATCATGATGCGACTCAGGATGCCAATGCTCATACACCACTCGATTTGGCAACCGTAACTGACGGGCAATCTTATGTTCACAGAGAATATCCATCGCCTCGGTGACATCCTCACGTCGTAAAGTTGGTTCACCGCGGCGAACTTCTTTAAAAAGTTCATCCAAAGATAAATGCCGCTCAATGGTTAAAAAAGCGCTAATCACCTGGGCTTCAGGGATGGATAATTCCCGCCCGGAAGCCGTCAGCACTTCTTTTAAACGAAGCAAAGTATTACGATTCCGTCCTTTACTCTGTTTTTGAACAGCTTCTGGCGGCGCTTCAATCTCCGATGACTCTATTTTCAGGGAATCATCCACTTTGTCCTCAGCCACTTCGGCGCTACCGGCTGATGTTGCGGTATCCTCGAAGCTGTCTAAAAAACATTTCATCCGTAACAACACCTCCCGGTCGATAACATGTTCCATCCGACAGGCGTTTTCCTGAGCGGTAGCTTCATCCACCGCCAATACCCCTGTTAGAAACCGCTTGATTTCTTCATGCCGATTTGCCACCTGCTTTGCCCGGGTTCGCCCCTTGTCTGTGAGGGTAATGGCTTCATAGGGTTTATAGTTTATCAATCCCTTCTTGGCCAATTGCCCCAAGGCCCAGGAAACACTTGATTTGGCCACCCGCAGGTATTCGGCAATCTGGTTGGCATGCACAAAGGGACGCTCTTGTGATAAAGCATGAATCGCTTCCAGGTAATCCTCCAGGCTCGAACTTAACTTCTTTTCAGACATATAGATAACTGCTTTACTATTTTCCTGCTAATGCAACATTGTAAGCCATGTCGAACTTTTTGTCAACTCCCCATAAACAAAAAAATAGGGTTAAATTTTACCCGGAAAACCGGTAAATTCTTTGAATTGTTGCCAGCGGGTTATTAAACCGGTCAAGTTTTCCCCACAGAGATGCGTCCAGGGTAACAGCTCTTGTGTATCTCTCTCCCGATGGGCGTAAAAGCTTTCCTCCAGGCCGTATTTTGCCATGGCTTGTTCGTATAATTCCGGCCGAAAACATTCATCCCAGGCGTCGAATCGTGCCCCCAAACGATAAGCTTCCTCCAAAACGCTGCTTAAACACCTGTCTCCCCGAGCAAAAACAGCTTCCAGTAATGAACGCTCGATGTTATGAAATTTCAGCTTGATGGAGACACCACGTAATTGGTATTTGGCGTCGAGCAGGCGACGACGAACCTGTTGAAAATACTCCCGGCCTTGCTGCGGCGCCCAAGCCAATGGCGTATGCGGCTTGGGAACCAGCCAGGAAATGGTGACATTGACCGTCGCCGGCCCTCCGGCCACTTCCCGGCGCAAGGCAGAAATCCTCGCTGATAAATCCACTATACCTTCAATATCTTCCGGTGTTTCACCCGGAAAACCCACAATAAAATACAATTTAACCTTTCGCCAGCCCGCCTGATAAGCCTGACGCATCGTCGCGAGTAAATCTTCGTCCGTCAATTTTTTACCTATGGCCCGCCGTAGTGGATCTCGCGCCGCCTCCACCGCCAAAGTCAGACCTTCGCGCCGGACGTCGGCGACACTGGCAGGCACTTCCTTAAGTTGTTTATCCACCCGCAACGATGGCAATGAAATACCCACATGTTCCTCGGCAAATATGGCATATAGCCGCTGGGTTAATTCCCTTAGATGCGGATAATCACTGGTGGAAAGGCTTAACAACGAAATCGTATCATGACCCGTAGCCTGATAACTCTTTTGAGCGATTTCGAGAATGCGCTCGACGCTACGGATTCGCACTTTGCCGCGAGTATGACCGGCATGACAAAACACACAACGCTGTGGACAACCGCGCATTACTTCAATAGCGATACGATCATGGATGCATTCCGTATGGGCCACCAAAGGAGATGTGGGAAACGCCGCTTCATCGAGATTTTTCACCTGCGACCGCTTCACAATACGAGGTATGCCTTCAACCGTCGGTTCACAACGCTGCAATCGACCATCAGTAAAGTAGTTCACTTCGTAAAAGTCGGGCACATAGACGCAATCAAAATGCCGTGCCAATTTTACCAGCATTTCCCGTCGCGGAGTTTTCTGTCGTCGCAACCGGCGATAGTATTCAATAAATAGCGGGAATATTTCTTCACCATCGCCGGGAAGGATTACATCAAAAAATTCCGCAACCGGTTCGCAGCAATCCGCCAGCGGTCCGCCGCCCACCACCAGCGGATGGCGCTCATCGCGATGAGCTGAGCGAAACGGCAATCCGGCCAAATCCAGCAAATACAAAATATTACTGTATGCCAACTCATGTTGCAGACTGACGCCCAAAATATCAAAATCCGCCACCAGCCGATGCGAATCCCAGCTAAACAGTCCGATTCCTTCCTGCCGCATTACCTCGGCGGCGTCCGGCCACGGGCAAAACACCCTTTCGGCGACGACGCCATCAAGGCGATTGACCGCCTCATAGAGAATGGCCAATCCAACATTACTCATACCCACGGCATACGTATCCGGAAACGCCAGCGCCACCCGCAATTCAGCATCTTCACGAACCTTGGCGGGCTGATTAACTTCACCACCGATATACTGCGCAGGTGTTTTTACCCTCGGCAACAGCCGATGAGCTATACGTTGAGAAAGGCTTTCAGACATTGTCGTATTAATTGGCAAACATGAACCGGCGGGAATTATATTGCCGGGCGTTTTACTTCGATTTCAAATTCGGACTTGCCTGTCAGATTATAATCCACCTGAATATGGCTGGAGATTAGCTCGCTAATCACAGCCGTGGGAATCTCCCGACGATCATCCGTTAAAAGCATCGTTCGACTGGAAGGCAGATGTTTCAGGCCTTCATTGCGCAAAGACACTCCCTGCCGGGGTTGAACCATGCAGATAAACAACTGATCGTTGCGATATTGCAAACGCTCGGTAAGAATACGATGAACATCTTCAACGCTTTCCGCGCGGTATTTATACGTCTGCGCCCGACCGAGCAAGCTGCGATAACCATCCGATGTTGTGATTACCAACGGATAAACCCCGTCGGGCAAATCCTCGGGCAACGTCAGACCAAGTTCGACGGTCTGAATTTTGTCGCGCAACGGCTCCATTTCGACAATCGCTTTTACGGTCTCGCCGGGAGCATAAGAAGCATGATTTAATCGCACGCTGCGCAGCGACGCCTGAGTATCGCCTTCGTCGATAACCGCCTCAATATGCATTGACTCCAATCTAACTGACCGCCAGGGATTGCCTAACATATATCCAATGACGCTAAACATTTCTCGCGCCAATCCACGCGAGCCGTTACCTGTATCAACTCCTTCAAAAACAATGGGCGCAAAACCTTCAAAATCAAGTTTTCCCTTATATTGTAAATTATGAAATCGCGGCATCCCGCCTTTCTGATTTAAAGCGCCGGTGAGCACCATTGCCGCCAACATGGGCGTTTCCATTTCATCCGAAGCAACCTGAGAAACAAAGGTGCGCGTGTCGTTTCGATAAGGCCATTGCACCTCAACGGTTACAGGAATCATCGTCGGGATTTCACCCACCGTACCATAAACCGCCGTTGATTCGTCGGCTTGAAGCGTACCCACAATGTCCAGCGCATCTCCTAATTTAAAGGAGGTATTGGTGCGACTAATGAAGGTGTGAATATACCCCGTCCCCAGCGGCCATATAACCGGCCCCTCGCCATTCCAGGCATGGCCGAATGCAAACACCTTGTCTCCGATCATTTCCGTTACCGTACCCAACACCGCCCCATTAATATCACCCATCATCAAAGGAGAAGTCACCGTAGTGCCTGGAGCAAGTTGCACTTTTTCAACTTCACCTGCGCTTATTGCTGTTCCGCCTCCGGCTACCGCTTCCATGCGCAACGGCCCCAACCAGCTTTGCAATTCCTCCACCGCATGGCCGTCAATTCCACCGGCAAGCATCAATGGACCTAATGACATTGAATCAGCCGACTGACTGTTGGTTGAACGGTGAAACATTGACTTGCTCATCCAGGCGGTTATTTGTTCGTCGCTGAACAATTCCCCCGCCATTAATGCGCTATAGTCAGCCCTGTCCAGCACGGCTCGACGATGAATGCTCGCCCCTTCCAGACGTCCATGTGCTGCATCTTTCACTTCCAGCATCTGGGCGATGGGCGTCACGCCGTATAACGGCTCGATGCCGAACGACCACCCAAACGCCATCGCCCCCGCCAGCCGACCATCAAAATACACCGGCGAACCGCTACATCCTTGTACGCCGCGGGCGATATCGAAGCGTTTGTCCAAACAACGAATTACAAAGGCGTCGCGCCCCGCATTATATTTCCGCATCACGGAAACCAACTCCACCTCAAATCGTTCCGGCTCGGTACCCTGAAAAACCGTCAGGCCATAGCCTTTCATCCCCGGTTGTAATTCGTCGACGCTGATATAGCGCGAAAAATCGATCTTGGCAAGTTCCGAGGCATACCCGACCGATGTCAAAATCATCAAAACTACCGTCAATCCGATAGCCGTTTTTTGCTTCATTTTCACAACTTTCTTGTTTGTAAACAGTTACATTTTATTTCACATTCAACGTTCCCGGTCGTCAGGTTACTATATTCTGTTGCCCCCTTCTAAATCAAGGAAAATCAGCGACTTATCGCCATTCATCTTAATCTCATTCGGTTTTACACCAAAGGTTATTGACATTTACGAATAATTGTCTGTATAATGGCGTTTCCAATAGGCGGTGTGGATTTGCTTATGGAAGCAAATCAATCCCCCTTGTTGTTGCGGGCCTATGACGAAAACGGCTTTGAGGGCCTTGACCCTTAGCGAGCCTTTTTCGTCCTCGGCTTGCCGTTACGTGGTCTGATTTATGGACAATACGCAACCATCGTTGGCCCAATGCCAGCAAGCCATCGGTTACACCTTCAATAATCCGCAACTGCTTGATCAGTCGCTAACACACGCATCTCTTTCAGATCAACGCGTGGACAGCAATGAACGTCTGGAGTTTCTTGGAGACGCCGTGCTGGGTTTATTGGTTTGCCACGAACTTTACCGGCGTTTTCCCCTTTATCTCGAGGGTGAATTAACCAAAGTTAAAAGCATGTTGGTTTCCCGCCGTACTTGCAGCCGGCTGGCGCAGGAAATCGGCCTGCACCGTTACCTCCGCGTCGGTAAAGGGATGCTCAATCATCGCCGTATTCCCAGTTCCTGCCTGGCGGCCGTGTTTGAGTCGGTTGTCGGCGCCATTTATCTTGACGGCGGCAAAGATGCCGCCTGGAATTTTTTACTGCGCTGGCTGGAACCGCTGCTGCAACAGGCCGACGCCGATCAGCATCAGGAAAACTATAAAAGCCTTTTGCAACAATACGCTCAACGTAAATTGGATCTCACGCCCCATTACGAATTACTCGATGAAAAAGGACCGGACCATAGCAAATGTTTCGAAATTTGCGTGGCCCTGGGAACTCGACGTTTTCTCTCCGCCTGGGGACCAAGTAAAAAAGAAGCGGAACAACTCGCCGCCTTTAACGCCTTACGGGAACTCAACCTCATCAGTGATGAAACGCCCTTCGCTCCTGTAAATGAATAACGCTATTCCCGCGTTTTTTCATTTCCCTTATGCACCTGACCTGACAATATTCTCCAGATGCGGAAGATGGTTTGCGAAAACGCATATTCCTTGTGGTTGCGGCCGAACTTGACAAATATGGATGATGGGATTAGGATGACCGATAAATCATGGCCGCCATGCGGTGATGAGCGAGAGAGAATTAGTGCTAAATACCCACAGTATAAGGAGTCATGTGTGCAACAAAAAAAGCATCACCCAAATATCATTTCAATAGCAATTGGTTTTTCAATAATAATTTTTATTGCGGCCCTGGCGGCCCCGACGGAGGCGAATATGCTCAACATCACGGACCTGGGAGCCAAAGGTGATGGTCAAAATCTCAATACCGAAATCATTCAGAAAGCAATTGACCAATGTCATAACGATGGCGGCGGTACAGTAATGGTGCCGGCGGGGAAGTTTCTGACGGGTTCGCTGGAACTCAAGAGCAACGTGGAACTACATATCAGTCACGGGGCGACCATACTGGGCAGCACTAATCCGGATGATTACCCCATGCTCGATATGGGCAAGGTCGCCAACCGCATGCATCGCGGCGGTTATACCGCCCTCATCCACGCCATGGAAGCCGAGAATATCGCCATCACCGGCCCAGGTGCGATTGACGGGCAAGGCGCCTGGCCCCGCCAGAAGGAAGGCCCCAAGAGCAACGATGAGTCCCGCACCCGTAATATCCTGTTCTTCAGTTGCAAAAAGATTCG
>JAFGBA010000071.1 GCA_016933395.1 Sedimentisphaerales bacterium
ATTTTTTTGCCGTTGAGATTCATGGGATGCTCCTTGAAAAATCAAAATTCAAAAAAACAGATGGCGGGCACGGCCCGCCCTATATGGTTTCTTGGGTATTCAACCCGCAACTTTCGTTGCGGGCTATGTTTTATTCCTTTTCATAATCGCGGGCGATGTCCAGGACCACGACGCGCAAGAGGCCGTTGCGAAGAACCTCGAAGACCAAACGCGGTTTGGCGGCGAGATTTTCCACGGTGCGCGGGTAAATGGCCTTGACGTCGTCCAGGATCGCCACCGCTTCACCATCAATTTTCAGAATAATATCCTTTTCCTGCAGGCCGGCGCTGTTGGCGTTGCCGGGATATTCCACACCGTAAATAAAGACGCCTTTCTGACGATGAAAATAAAGATCAGGATTGTCGAAACGGTTGATGGCCTTGACGGTGAGGTCCCAGCGCGAACAGTCAAACTCTTCGCCCTCGACTTTGCCTTTTTCCGTGGGCGTCAATTCGATAACAACGTCATCGTTATTGCGCCGCAGTTGCAGGGTTACGGGGACATTTTTGGGCAGCAGACCGAGCTTGCGGCGAACGGCCGGGAGGTCCTCGGCGGTGAGGGCGGTTACCGGCTCACCGGCGATGGTCATGATTCTATCGCGAGCCATGACGCCGGCGTGGCGGGCGGGGCTTTCCGGGTCGGTTTCGGCGACGATAACACCCTGGTCGCCTTCAAAATAAATATTCCGCTCAAAATCACGTAAAGGCTGCAACTGCAAACCCAGCCAACTCCAGTTGACCTTGCCGAACTCGCGCAACTGGCGAACAATATGCTCGATGGTTTCCGAAGGGACGGCGAAACCCATGTCGCCGCCGGAACTAACGCCGCGGGTGTTGACGCCGATAACGCGGCCTTCGGTGTTAATCAGCGGGCCGCCGGAATTGCCGGGGCTGATGGAAGCGTCGGTTTGCAGCCAGAGGCTGTATTCACTGTTATCAGGGAGGTAGCGGCGGGTGCAGGAAATGATGCCGATGGATACGGAGCGGGAAAGCCCCCAAGGCGCGCCCATCGCCATGACGAAATCGCCTTCCTTTAATTTCGCGGAATCTCCCAACTCCGCAAAGGGTAGTTCCATGTCTGCGACGTTTTTCAGCTTCAGCAGGGCCAAATCGGTGTCCTTGTCGCTGCCGACGACGTCGGCGCCCATAGCCTCGCCGTCATGGAGGAGGCAGCGCACCTCGATCGCCTTGTCCACGACGTGCCAGTTGGTGAGCACTTCGCCGATGGGAGAGATGATGACGCCGCTGCCGGACACCTCCTCGGTAGATTTTTTACCGCTTTCGTGGCTTTCGCGCAGACACTTGATATAGACCACCGTGGGGAAGACCTTATCTTTGGATTGGGCGACGACATCGCGAAAATCCGGCTGGCCCACCAAGGTGTCGCCAACAGCGGGTGATAATTGACCCCAGGTGGCGTTCAAACATACAAATACGATAATGAATACCAAAAGCCGCTTTAACATCACATTCTCCCTATAAAGGGTTTAAAAAATCACTGAATTTGCGCCCGAAAGACACAGCATACCTCCCCCAAGTACAGTGGTCAAGGGCGTTTCGAGCGGGAACGAGCTATTGATTTACCTGGATTTCAATGAGTTGCGGTATTATTATCCGTGAATAACCTGTTGTCGGGGTCGAAGGTTCATCGATTTTTTAGCGTGAGATGGATGATGAAAAAAACAGGATATTGGTTTTTGGTGGTTATGGGATTGCCGGTAATGATTTTGGGTCAACCCGCAGGTATGTGCCTTGCTGATAATTATGATGAAGCCAAGGTTCCGAAGTATACGCTGCCGGATCCGTTGGTATGTGAGGATGGGACGCGAGTGAATGACGCCCAAATGTGGCGGGAGAAACGCCGGGGGGAGATACTGAAGTTATTTGAGACACAGATGTATGGGAAAGCGCCTGGGCGGCCGGAGGGGATGCGGTTTGAGTTGTTGGCGGAGGATAAGAACGCCATTTTCGGGCGGGCGACGAAGAAACTGGTTCGGGTGTATTTTACGGCGGATCGCGACGAGCCGCATATGGACATGTTAATCTATGTGCCCAACGGCGTTGAAGGACCGGCGCCGATGTTTCTGGGGGAGAATTTTCTGGGGAATCAGTCGGTGCAGTCGGACCCGAATATTCCGATTACCAAGCGGTATGTTATCCCCAACCAGGCGTGCGGCGTCGAGAATAATCGGGCGACGGAGGTGAGCCGGGGATGCAAGAGTTATCGCTGGCCGGTGGCGCGGATTATTGAACGGGGGTACGGACTGGCGACGATGTGCTGCGGGGATCTGGATGAGGATTATGATGATGGGTTCCAGAACGGGGTGCATCCGCTGTTTTATCGTGAAGGGCAGACGCGGCCGGAGGCGGATGAGTGGGGTACGATCGGGGCGTGGGCGTGGGGTTTGAGCCGGGCGCTGGATTATTTTGAGACGGACCCTGACATTGATGCCGGGCGGGTGGCGGTGATGGGGCATTCGCGGCTGGGGAAAACGGCGTTGTGGGCCGGGGCGCGGGATGAACGGTTTGCTTTGGTGATTTCCAATGATTCGGGGTGCGGCGGTGCGGCGCTAAGCAAGCGGTGTTATGGTGAAACGGTGAAGAAGATCAATACCGCGCAGCCGCACTGGTTTTGTGAGAACTTCCATCAGTACAACGACCGCGAGTCAGCGCTGCCGTTCGACCAGCACATGCTGATCGCTTTGATCGCACCACGGCCGGTGTATATCGCCAGCGCGGCGTTGGATCGACACGCCGATCCCAAAGGCGAGTTCCTGGCCGCGCGGTATGCTGATCCGGTGTACCGACTGCTGGGTACGGATGGAATCGCCTCAACGGAGATGCCGCCGGTGGGCAAGTACCTCACCAGCACCATCGGGTATCACGTCCGGGAGGGTAGTCATGATATCACCGTGTACGACTGGGAACGGTTTCTGGATTTCGCGGATATCCATCTGGCGAAGGTGAAAGCCTACAATCCGCTGGCGATTCCGACGGGGCAAGAGACGGTGATAGTTATTGATCTGGATGTCAAGGATACGCAACGCAAGCGGGAGATTCCCGTGCGGGTTTATTTACCGGCGGTGGTCAAGGGTGCGCCGGTGGTATTGTTTAGTCATGGGCTGGGGGGATCGTGCAAGATAAATGCTTTTATGGGCAACCACTGGGTGGGGCGCGGGTATGTGGCGGTGTTTATGCAACATCCCGGCAGCGATACATCGGTGTGGGGGGGGTAAGCCGCTGGCGGAGGGGATAAAGGCGATGAAACAGGCGGCAAATGGGGAGAATTTCATGCTGCGGGTGAAGGATGTTTCGGTGGTGCTGGATCAGTTGGAGCGATGGGACAAGACCGAGGGGCATCCACTGCAAGAACGGGTGGATATTACGCGGGTGTGCATGACCGGGCATTCGTTCGGGGCGGTGACCACGCAGGCGGTGAGTGGGCAGACAATCGGGCGGGGGAAAATTTCATTAACCGATCCGCGTATCAAAGCAGCGATTGCGTTCAGCCCGAGCAGCCCGCGACAGGGAAGCGATCCGAAGAAGGCTTTTGGGAACGTGAAGATTCCGTGGTTGCTGATGACGGGGACGAAGGATGTCACACCGGCTTTTAATACTACGCTGGAGTCGCGACTGGCGGTTTACCCAGCGCTGCCGCCGGGAGGGAAATACGAGGTGGTGCTTTATAACGCGGAACATTCGGCGTTTACGAACAGGGCGATGCCGGGGAACCGGGAAAAGCGCAATCCCAACCATCATCGGGCGATTCTGGCGCTAAGTACGGCGTTTATGGATGCGTGGGTGTGCGGGGATGCGGGAGCAAAGGCGTGGCTGGATGGGGATGGGCCGCGGAGCGTTTTGGAGACCGAGGATCGCTGGCAGCGGAAGTGAATATACATGGCGAGAGACGCACAGCCGTGCAGGCGTATTGCCCAATGCACCATGAATATGTAAACATTTGCCCAAAGGCTTTATTCGCACAATAAGCGAGGTTAGCGATTCGAAAGATCGCGGGCAGGATGCCCGCGTCACGTTTATTCGCGGGTGTCGAGGATGCTCATAAAGGCTTCCTGGGGGACGGTGACATTACCGATGGCCTTCATGCGTTTCTTGCCTTCCTTTTGTTTTTTGAGCACTTTCATCTTGCGGGTGACGTCACCACCGTAGAGTTTGGCGGTGACGTCCTTACGGAAGGCCTTGATGGTTTCACGGGCAATGATCTTGCCGCCGATGGCGACCTGCAGGGGAACCTCGAACTGATGGCGAGGTATGTTGCGGCGGAGTCGGATAATAAGTTTGCGGCCGCGGGCTTCGGCGTTGGAGCGGTGCACAATCAGCGACAGGGCGTCCACGGGAACCTTGTTGATCAGGATGTCGATTTTTACCAGGTCGCTGGCTTCAAAACCAATCAGGTCATAATTCATGGTTGCATAACCGTGGCTGATGCCTTTGAGCTGATCGAAGAAGTCATAGACAATCTCCGCCAGCGGAGCTTTAAATTCCACCAGAATCCGGTTGGTGCTGAGATAGTCCGTCTTGACGTACCGGCAGCGGCGTTTTTCGGCCAATTCCATTAGTGGTCCGATGGCGTCCTTGGGCGTAATGATTTCCAGGCGCACCATCGGCTCGCGCCAGTCTTCGATGTGGCTGGAGTCGGGCAATTGGCTGGGCGAGTCGATGCGCAGCACTTCTCCGCCATGCGTCACCACTTCGTAGCTGACGGTCGGAGCGGTCTGCACCACGGCCAAATCATTTTCGCGTTCCAGGCGCTCCTGAATGATGTCCATGTGCAGCAAGCCCAGGAATCCGCAGCGAAAGCCGAAACCCAACGCCGGCGAGTTTTGCGGCTCAAAGGTGAAACTGGCGTCATTGAGGCTTAGTTTTTCCAGGGCCGTTCGCAAATGCGTGTACTCAGTTGTCGCGGCGGGATAGAAATCGGAAAACACCATCTG
This sequence comes from Sedimentisphaerales bacterium, assembly GCA_016933395.1. GTDB lineage: Bacteria > Planctomycetota > Phycisphaerae > Sedimentisphaerales > SM23-30 > JAFGBA01. Next base: position 4,991 of record JAFGBA010000071.1, read on the forward strand.
TTGCGGCGGCTTGTATCCCGGCAGCGGTTTGGCGGTGGGATGCAGGTCGTCGGTAATCGTGTCGCCGATGGTCACGTCGGCCAAACGGCGGATATTGGCGATGAGGTAGCCCACTTCGCCGGCGACCAGGGAATCCACCTTGGTCATTTCCGGGGTAAATTTGCCCAGTTCCGTAATCTGGTGCGCCCGGCCCGCACCCATCATCCGCACCTTCTGGCCGATGGTCAGATTGCCGCCGAAAACTCGCAGATAACATATCACGCCGCGATATTCATCATAATGGCTGTCGAAGATCAGCGCGGCCGTATCCTTTTTCAGGCGTTCGACGGGCGACGGCATGAACATCACGATGGCGTCGAGCAGTTCCGCAACGCCCTGGCCGGTCTTGGCGCTGACGAAAAAGCACTCACTCTTCTTGAGGCCAAGGATATGCTCGATCTCCTCGGCGACTACATCGGGCTGAGAACCCTGGACATCGCACTTGTTGATAACCGGAATGATCTCGAGGTTATGTTCCAGGGCCAGGTAGGTGTTGGCGACAGTCTGGGCCTCGACGCCCTGCGTGGCGTCCACAACCAGCAAAGCCCCCTCGCAGGCGGCCATAGCCCGCGAGACCTCGTAGTGGAAGTCCACGTGGCCGGGCGTGTCGATGAGGTTGAGCATGTACTGTTGGCCCTCATGCTCGTGGTGCATGGTGACGGCGGAGGCCTTGATGGTGATGCCCCGCTCGCGTTCGAGGTCCATGCTGTCGAGTAACTGGGCCTTCATTTCCCGCTCGCTGACCAGCTTGGTCAACTGCATGAAGCGGTCGGCCAGGGTGCTTTTGCCGTGGTCAATGTGGGCGATAATGCAGAAATTACGTATATTTTCAGGTTCCATAACCCGTTGCTGTCCAAAATACTATAAATAATGTATATTAGCCCACGCCCCTGTCGGTTTCAATCCTTTTCGGCGGCTGCGGGCTGGCGCCACATGCCCGCTTATGGCCGCGGTGATCCGGTCCAGCCTTTGGTCGGGTTATGGCTTCAGGAGCAACTCGACGGCTTTTTCCAGTTGGCGGTCGACGCCGGCGGGCATTTCGCCCGGTTCGGGCCAGATGATATAGTCGGGGACCGCGCCGTTAAGCTCCATGTTCTTCCGCTCCTTGAGCGTGTACCAGCCCACATACGGATGGCGCAGTGTGCCCAATCCCATGAGTTGTCTATCGCCGGTGGTGATGACGCCGCCGTGGGTCGGCGCGCCGACGAGCGGGCCGCGGCCGATGGTCTTGATGGCGTGGCTGAAAATCTCGCCGTTGCTGAAGGTGTTCTGGTCGCACAAAACAACGATAGGCTTGTACCAGATCGTTGTGCCGCGCCAGCCGCTTTCGACGGCGAGGTCTCCCTCGCGCGGGATGATGTAAGAGTGGGCGGGTTGGCAGAGAATTGACAGCAAATGGTCGGCGATGTAGCCGCCGGTGTTGCCGCGAACGTCGATGATGAGGGCGTCGCGGCCCATGCCCTCGGCATAGACTTCCTTTTCGAAGGTAAGGAACTGCTCCCACCTCATTTGGGGGATGTGCAGGTAGCCGATGCGGTCGCCGCTTAGCTCCTTGACGCAGGCGCGGGTGCGTTCAAGGGTGAATTTATACACCAGGGGAATTGCGGCTGAATAGGAAATGGGCCGGATGGTTACGGAGCGGTTTTGGCCGGCGGTATCTTCGACGGTAAGCACGATGTCGCGGTCCAGGGGGCCGTTGAGCAGGAGAGTTGGGTCGCCTTCACCGACGGCTGTGCCGTCGATATGGGTGATAAGCTCGCCGGTATACAGGCGGCTGTGCTCATTGGCGGCGGGCGAATCGGGCAGAACGTCACGAATCTTCAGGCCCAGACCGGGGAAAGTGGGATCGAAACGGACGCCCAGGTGGGCGGTTTCATTCCGCCAGGCGTCGGTGCTCTCCCATTCATGCAGATCGCCATAGATGGCCAGGTGCGAAGCGTTCAGTTCGCCCAGCAGCAGTGACGCCACGCGGCGAAACGTGTGCAGGTCGGGGGCGTTGACGGCCTTGTCGAGGTATTTGGCCAGCATGGCGTTCCAGTCCTTGTGATTGAGATCGGGATCGTAGAAGTCATCCCGCATCAGCCGCCAGAGTGTACGGAAGCCCAGCTCGTACCAACTTCGAGTGTCAAAATCCGTTTTGACGGTGAAGGGATACTTGGTCAGTTTACCTTTGGGATCGATTAACGCCGGGAGGTTGTCCGCTCGGCAGACGATACCGCCGGCATCTTTTAACCAGCGACAGTCTTCGGCGTTAAGAGCGGCGAAGCGTGTGGGCGAAAGTTTGTCAGGAAACTCCACCTGATAAATGTCGTGGTAGTTATTATTGTACTCGCGGATAAAAAGCAGCTTTTTGCTGTCCGGAGACCAGAAAGGAGCGTACTCCCGAACATCTTTGGTCTCGATGCGGCGGACGCGGTCAGTAATATCCTCAAAGTCAATGGTGACTTTGACAGGTTCCTTTTTAGCGGAGGTCTTTTTCGGCTCTTTTTCTTCCTTGTCAACCGATTCAGCGGCCGGCGTCGCTGGTTCAACAGCGTTTGGATCACTCACTGCATCCGGCTGTTCCTGCGCATCCTCTACCGGCGTGGAAGGAGAAACTTCAGGCTCATCTTTATCCTCGGGCGAGGAGGGCTTCGGTTTGGGTTTGCCGCGTTTCTTTTCAATCTTCTCCACAGCCTTTTCCAGCAGACGGCTGCGTGCGGTGACATCCTGAGCCTCCTTGGCGAGATAAACATAGTATATATCCTGCTGATCCTCCAAGGCCCAGCCGGTCCAGGCGAGCAGTTTGCCATCCGGACTGAAGGCGGGAGCGAAGTCATTGCGGGGATTGCGGCTGACATTATAAGGTTCGCGGCCGCCGTCGACCGCGGCGATCCAGATATCGCGGATCATCTCGTTGCTTTGCACACTGGCGGCCAGCCACGCGCTGTCGGGTGACCAGTCGTAATACACCTCCGACCACGCATCGAGCACTTTGCACAGGTTGCCGCCGTCGGCATTGCAGATCCACAGTCCGTCCCGCTTGTGGCGAAAGGCCAGATGCTTACCATCGGGGCTGATGCTCAGGCCGCCTTCAACGGCATCGTCAGCGGTCAACTGCGTCAGTTCGAAAGTGGTGTTTTGCCACCAGTAGCGGTCGGCGTCCCCGCGGGCGGCTTTCCAGACATCCACGTTCACACCGTCGGAGCGGATGAAATAAAGCGTCTTGCCATCCGGGGAGAACACCGGTTCACTCTCTTCAAGCAACGGCGTTGTCGCCAGGGGAACCGGTTCACGCAATTCGGTATCCATCAGCCAAATGTCGCGGTTGGCGACGAAAGCAATCTCCAGGCCATCGGTCGTGAAGGCAGCCTCTTCGCAGTTTCGCAGATAGCGGCGGCGGGTTTCCTTGGGCTTATCTTCGGGCTTGAGCCGCAGGTCGATGCGAGTTGGTTCTTCCTTGCGGTCGAGCCGCAGGCGATACAGGTCAAACAGGTGGCGAAAAACCATGGTCTCGCCATCGCCGCTGAGGGTGGGCGAGAGGATAATGTCATCGGTAAAGTGCGTCAGTTGTCGCCGGTCGCCGCCGTTGAGATTGCATTGCCAGAGATTCATCGCCTCATCACCATTGCTGGAAGCAACATAGTAAATACTCCGGCCATCGACGCTCCAGATGGGCCAGCGGTAGTTGCCATCGTGGCCCAACACCAGCGTGAAGGTCCCCGTCGCCAGGTCGTAAAGCCACACCTGCCCGGCGCCGCTGCCGGTATAGCCCTTGCGCCACCAGGGGACGCCTTCGCGGGTGAAGAGGAACCTGGCGCAATCAGGGCTGATCCGACCATTTTCGGCGTAGGCGTCGACGATGAGCGTCTCCCGCCCCGTCATCAATTCGACTCGGAACAGACGCGACTGTCGCCGCCAGTCGTGGTCGCGCTGGCCGCTGACAAGGATATGCCGGCCGTCGGGATACCAGCAGAGCAAGTCGCTGCCGGCGGAATGGTGGGTAATCTGCCGCGCCGGGCCGCCCTGGGCCGGCATGACATACACCTGATTCGAGCCGCTGCGGTCGCTGGTGAAGGCGATCTGCGATCCATCGGGCGAATAAACCGGCAGCATCTCGCGGGCGGGATGACGGGTGAGGAAATCTATTTCACCACCTTCGGCGCTCGCCCGGCAGATGTCGCCACGCCAGGCGAAGATAATATTACCGCCATCAGCAGATAGACAGGGATTCGAAGGCAGATAAATCATTTCATCAGCGGGTTGCTCCTGGGCCGGAATAGAAATAGATCCCCATAACACCACCGTAATAATAAGGATACGTTGCATCTTATCGCTCTCCTTGTGAATAATGATCCCGTTGCTTTTATATTTACCCCCTTATTATTGTTAACATTAATACTGAAATAAAGTGAGATAGTACCGTCGGATTTAAACTAAAATCTATAGCATAGATCGTACATAAAAAAAGCCTTGAGACTGCTCCCAAGGCTTTAAGTTAACTGAAAAAACAAATTCGCATCCGTATATAAACCTTCGACTTACTCGCTTTTGTCGAACATTTGTTGGGCGGTTTTGGCGATGTCGGTGGGCGTGAGATTGACCATCTTGATGATGTCTTCGGGCGTCTTGGCGCTCTTGGGAACCCGTTGCACGTTCATGCAGCGAACGGTGACGCCCAGGTCGCTACATGCGGCGGCCGAAGCGATCTCATCGCCGAATGCGCCGACGTAATTATCTTCCACAACAAGGATCTGGCCGCGGCAATCATCACCAATGCGCAGGATTTCTTCCGTTTTGAGCGGCATGGCGTAGGCATCGACCAGGCTGGCGCTGAGGCCGGCGTCTTCGAGGAGTTTGCAAGCTTTCTTGGCCAAGTGAACCATATAGCCCGAGGCGACGATGCAGATATCTTCACCGTCGATGAGATGCTTGAAGCCACCGGGTGTAAAAGTCTCTGTTTCTTCATAGATGAAATCAACATCTGGCCGATGGGTGCGGATATAGCACATTCCGGGCGTGTTGGCGGCCAGTTCCGTCAGTTTGAAGGCGCTCACGGCGTCGCTGGGACACAGGACGTGCAGAGCCGGGGCGCCATCGGGACGGGTGCTGCGGGCGAACGAACGCATGAAGGCCAGATCACAAAGGCCCATCTGGCTGGGGCCGTCGGCGGCCAGCGAAACACCGGAATGTGAGCCGACCAGCTTGATATTGGCGCAACTGTTCGAAGCCATCTCGATTTGGTCGCAGGCGCGGATAAGGAACTTGGCGAAACTGCTGGCGAAGACGACGCGGCCGCCGGCCGACAGCCCCGAAGCAAAGGAAATCATGTTCTGCTCGGCAATCTTGGCCTCGAAGTAGCGATCCGGAAACCGTTGAGCGAAGATATTGGTGAAGGTTGAGCCTTGCACATCGCCATCGGTGGCGACAACACGTTGGTCGGCAGCGCCGCAGGCCGCCAGGGCCACGCCGTAGGCTCGACGGGTGCTGAGTTTCTTTTTGTCCAGGGCATCCTTCATCCCGAGCACCTCCAGGGCGGCGGTGAAAGAACCGGCATCAATGGATTTGACCGTCGGGCGGGCGATAGGCTCCGGTTTAGTGACGTTAATTCCCGGTACATCGGAGGCATCCTTGACGCCCAGTTCCTCGCTCTTGGCGTCGAGGTCCGCCATGGCCTGATCCATCTTCGCTGCGGGCAAGGGTTTGCCGTGGTAGTTGCTGGAGAGAAACTCGGAAACGCCCCAGCCTTTGATAGTCTTGGCGATGACGGCGATGGGAGCACTTTTGGCCTTGGCGGCGAGAGCGTCAAAGATATCATCCCAATTGTGGCCGTCGATGACTTTTACATCGTAGCCAAAAGCTTGTAGTTTTTTGGTCAGCACATCAACCGACTGCTGGGGGGAGACGTAGTCGCTCTGGCCCTGGCCGTTGGCGCTGAAAATGGGGATGACGTTGGTGAGTTTGTTGTCGATGATAAAATCCAGGGCTTCGGAGATCTGGCCTTCGCGGGCTTCGCCGTCGCCGATAATGCAGTAGATACGCTTGTCACAGCCATCAAGCCGGGCGGCCGCGGCTAGACCCGCCGCGACGCTGAGGCCCTGGCCCAGTGAGCCGGTGGCAGCATCAAAGAAGGGGAAGCCCACGGCCGGATTGGGGTGGCCGTCAAGGACGCTATCGGCCTCACGCAGGGTCATGGCGTCTTCAAACCGCAGTTTGCTGGGCCGTTCGGGCGTACCAACCACGCCGCCAAGGTCGCAATAGGCGGCGTAGATGACCGGTACGGCATGGCCTTCGCTGAGCACGAGCCGATCCGAAGCGGTGTTCCAGGGATTTTCCGGGTCGTAGTTCATGATGCGGTACATCAGGGCCGTGGTGATGTGCACCAGGGCCAGTGAACTGGAAGGATGCCCCGAACCCGCCGCCGTGCACATCTGCACGATCTGTTTGCTCAGCTTGATGACTTTTTTGTCTAACACCTTATACTCGGCCATGCGTATCTCCTAACTTACGTCGTGCCAGTTGCTAATCTTATCTTGCGGCCCCATCTCGGGTCTGACGTCCATCTCATCCCGCTGCCGGTAACGCCTCTACCCCGCCCCCAGGCGGCGAACCGGCGGTTTCGCAACTTAAAGTTTTGTAGCATACTCACAAACCTGCAATCCCACAAGACAAAAGCTTGCCGATCGCTAGAAAACTTCTATATCTTTTTGCTAAACAAAGGCTTATGATTTCCACGTAAAAACCTTCTCTATCACGAATGAATTAACTCAACCTAACGTACTTTCATATAAAGATTTACATCAAAATTTTAACCAGATATATTATAATTCTAGTTAGAGGTGAGTGAGTTGATTTCGATGTGGCGGCATCGCGTTAGTTTATGAGAATATAGAGCCTTATTTATGAATGTAAACACGAACAAGTTAAAAGTGCTTTTTCTATGTACGGGCAACTCGTGCCGGAGTCAGATGGCCGAGGGGTGGGCGCGGGTGCTGAAGGGGGATTGCATCGAGGCGTATTCGGCCGGGATCGAGACGCACGGGCTGAATCCCTATGCCGTAAAGGTAATGGCGGAGGCGGGGGTTGATATTTCCGGGCAGCGGTCCAAGCATGTCGATGAGTTAAATGGGATCGATTTCGACGTGGTAGTAACGGTGTGCGGCCATGCGTATGAGCATTGCCCGATATTCCCCGGCCGGACGCGGGTGGTGCATGTCGGTTTCGATGACCCGCCCAGATTGGCGCAACAAGCAAGCACGGAGGAGGAAAAACTTGATTGCTATCGCCGCGTCCGCGATGAGATAAAACGCTTCATCGAAACTTTGCCGAAGGCCCTATCAGAATAAGAAGATTACATCGTTTTGCGGGGAACCAAGCGGTTCAAGGCGGCGATGAAAGAAGGGGGTAAAATTCGTTTGATGTTGCGGCGGAGGCGGTAGGTGCGGTCGAATTCACACAGCAACTCATGGCGGCGACGGAGGACTTCGGCAGTGTTAAAATCTTCGGTTTCGATTTTGACCGGCGGCAATAGCGAATAGTCTTCATTAAGCAAATATCCGGCCTTACGGCAGCGTTCATAAAGCCGGGTGCCTGGGTAAGGTTGGGGGAAAAATACATGAATCGTCCGTACCCCCCATTGGCGGAGTCGGCGATAATAGGCGCGGGCGTTTTCAAAACGTGCGCGGGTCTCGCCGGGATAGCCGGTCATGGTGAATACCTCCACCCACAGGCCGGCGGCAACCGCCTCGCGGACGGCCCGCTCGAATTTATCGATATCGAGCTTTTTGTTCATGGTGGCCCGCATGTCGGCATCGCCATGCTCCAGGGCATAGGTGACGCGAACGCAGCCGCTGCGTTTCATCAAGGCCAGCATTTCCTTATCGACGGTTTCCGCCCGGATGCCGTTGGGCGTACCCCAGGTTATTTCCACGCCGGTTTCCTTCCGCAAGCGGCACAAACCTTCGAAAATCTGTAAGGCCCGCTTCCGATGCAGGGTAAGGTTGTCATCTTCGAATTCCAACTGGGCAATCTGATAACGCTCGATTAACTCCCGAATCTCCGCCAGAACATTTTCGGCCGAACGCATCCGCCACTTGTGCCCGTACATCGGGTGGATGGAACAAAATTCGCAGTTCCACGGGCAGCCGCGGCTGGTAATAATGCTGGCCGAACGCGTATGGCTGATGCGGCGCGGCGACAGGCGGGCGTAGGCATCCATCGGCAATAAGTCACGTGCGGGAAAGGGGAGATCATCGAGATTGGCTATCATTTCAGCCCGTTCCCCCGGCGCCAGCGTAGGTTTGGCTTGGTTAAGCAGGCCGGGGATGGCTTCCGGCTTTTGGCCCTGGACCAAATCCAGCAAAGCCCGCTCACCTTCCCCGGCCAGCCAGTAATCGGCGACGGATTGCGTAAAAAGGTGCGGCGAGGTGGAAGTGTGAACACCACCGAGAATAATGGGCGCATCGGGCAGGTGTTTTTTTATTGTTCGACAAAGTTCTTCGGCCGTGCCCGCCAGATGGGAAAAAGGAACTGTAATACCGATTAGATCCACATCGCTATGGATACGTTCAATAATTTGCTCATCAATCAGGCCGACTTTAATGGTTCCATCCGGCTGCCGGCGATGCTGGCGAAAGCCCTCGGCCAAAGCGTCGATGATGCTGATGCGGCAGTCCGTGTTTTGCCGCAGGAATCCGGCCAGGCTTCCGAGGGCCAGATTGTGGGAAAAAATCAGATCATTGCGTTCGGCGAACAGCCAGGGCGGGTTGATCAGACAAATATGCACGTAACCGCCAACCTCCTTGTTTTAATGGCGACTATGTTTCTCTAACCATGCAAGCGAGATCAGAGCCAAATTAACAGCGGTCGATTCCGGCATTAAGCGGGTTTTTGACTACCACAGCATTTTTTATATTTTTTGCCGGAGCCGCAAGGGCAGGGATCATTACGGCCGACTTTGGGTTTTTCCAACTTGATGGTTTTGGTCACCTGCGCTTCACCCTGGGGTTGTTGGGCGGCCTGTTGTTGGGCCTGGAAACGCTCGTAGTCGGCGTGCATGGTATTGGAAATATTCCAAACGCTCCGCATCTCCTGGCCGGCTTCAAGTCGGGCCTTGAAAATCATGTCGGTTACTTTTTCACGGATGCCGCTGAGCATCTCCTGGAACATGCGGTAACCTTCCCGTTTATATTCCAGTTTGGGATCTTTTTCCGCGAAGCCCCGCAGGCCGACCGAACCTTTGAGTTGGTCCATGGCGTAAAGATGATCCTTCCAACTGGAATCATAAATTTGCAGCAGCACATATCGTTCCAATTGGGTCAGTTCATCGCGCAGGAACCGGCGGGCGCGATGAGCAATGGTTTCGCGAGCATCGTCAGCGGCAAGCTCCTCAGGCGTCAGCGACAAACTAAAACGCTGATTGGCCCAATCCGCAAGTCGTTGCTTGTCGTTGACATGCGTGCTAAACGCCTGATCGATTTCCGCGGTGAGTTGGCCGTTATTATAGCTTTCACTCAGTTGCAAAAGATTATCGCGAATCTGGTCGAACGAAAGCTGCTGCACCTTTTCAATCGTCAGGTCAGCATTGTATTTGCGCCGCGCCCAGTCGGCGACTTCCTTGGCCGCAAAGCCGCTGCCGGCGCGATCACGGCGGAGCGCCATATTGAGAATGAAATCGACGGGGTATTCAATCTCACGGCGGCGATAGGCCTCGCGGGCGCGCCCAAGCAGATGATCGCGGGTTTGCGCCGTGTTCAGATTGGTTATTTCTTCGGGAGTAATAGCCAGGGCGAATTTCTGATTCACCCACTCGCACAGACTGCGACGACCAAAGGCGGCATCCAGAAAAGCCGTCAGACGAGTCAAATCGGCCTTTTCAATTAATTCCCCGGCGGAGGTAATAAGTTGCTCCTGAACCTCATCGGGCGTCATCTTGCGAAGCTGATTCTGGGAGACATTGACGCTGAACTTGCTCATGGCCCACTTTGACAGGCCGCGCAGGTCCCATTCCTCCGACGGCATATCGTCGGACATATATTCGCCCAGCGTAATGGTTATTTCCTGATCGGCGTTATTGCGGGCGTGATCGCGGATAATGCGTTCCAGTTCATCCAAATCGTAACCGCGAATCTTGTGGATGTCCAGATCGACGCCCATCGTCTGCCGGGCCCATTCTCCGATGCACACGTAAGGGTAGTCGTCATGCAGCATCTTGGTGCAGTTTTCGTCGATAACCTCGTCGATCATCTCCCAGATATGATTTTCCAGACCCCGGCCCTCCAGCACCGATTGGCGGCGCGTGTAAAACACCTGCCGCTGATAATCCATCACCTCATCATATTCAAGCAGATTTTTACGAGATTCGAAGTTGCGTTGTTCGACCTTCTTTTGTGTTTTCTCCACAAAACTACTGAGTTTTTTATGAATCAGCGGCTCGCCTTCGGGCCAGCGAAACAGACTCATCAGCCGCAACATACGGTCGCCGCCAAAAAGTTTTAGCAATTCATCCTCAAATGAAAGGAAAAACTGGCTTGAGCCGAGGTCGCCCTGACGACCGGAACGGCCGCGAAGCTGGTTGTCGATACGCCGGGCCTCATGTCGTTCGGTGCCCAGCACGTGCAAGCCGCCGGCGGCAACCACTTCGGGTGTTAGTTTGATGTCGGTGCCGCGACCGGCCATGTTGGTGGCGATTGTGATGTTGCCCATCGTCTTGCCGTCGCGGCGGGCGTGCTGATGGCCGGCTTTGGCGACAATAGCCGCCTCGCGGGCGTGCTGTTTGGCGTTGAGCACTTCGTGTTCCAGGCCGTAACGCTTGGTAAGGGCGGCGGAAAGAGCCTCGCTTTTTTCGATGCTGGTGGTGCCGATAAGCACCGGTCGGCCGGCGGAACTAATCTCGAAAATTTCTTCGACGATGGCGTTGAATTTTTCCTTCATCGTCTTGTAAATGAGGTCTTCGCGGTCGTCGCGGATAACGGGTTTATTGGTAGGGACGGTCACGACGTCAACATCATAAATTTTGGCGAACTCATCCGCTTCGGTCATGGCGGTGCCGGTCATGCCGGCAATCTGTTGATATAGCTTGAAAAAATTCTGGATGGTGATGGTCGCCAGGGTCTGGCTTTCCTGCTTGACAGTGACGCCTTCCTTGGCCTCCACGGCCTGATGCAAACCATCCGACCACTGCCTTCCGTGCATAAGCCGACCGGTGAATTCATCAACGATGATGACCTGATTTTCCTGGACGACATAATCTTTTTCCCGCTCGAAGACCACGTGCGCCCGCAGGGCCTGCTCCATGAGGTGGGGCCAGTCCATATTAGCCCCGACGTAAAAGCTGCCCACCCCGGCAAGATCCTGCGCCAACCCGATGCCCTCATGGGTGAGATGCACACTGCGGCGGTCGTACTCCACTTCGTAATACTGGGTGGTGCGCTCCAGGTCACTTTGCGCCTGTTCCAGCTCTTGTTTGGCCTTGGCTTGTTTGGCTTCGATATCGGCCAATTGCTGAGCGTCTTTGGCTCGTTTGGCCTCGGTCGTTTCCGATTCCGACTGGGCAATGATTTGCTTGAGTTGGTCGATACGCCGCTCCAGCGTGGCATAAGGACGCTGCTTGGTCAATAATTCACGGGCCACCTTATCGGCGTTACGATAACGGTTGACATCGTCCTGGGCCGGACCGGAAATAATCAGCGGCGTACGGGCCTCATCGATAAGAATCGAGTCCACCTCGTCCACGATCACATAATCCAGCGGCCCCTGCACCTGGTCTTCGGCCCGCGTCTTCATGTTGTCCCGCAGGTAATCAAAGCCGAACTCGTTATTGGTCCCGTGGCAGATGTCGCAGGCGTACTGATTGCGGCGTTCATCCCCAAAGGTGTCCATGTCGGATTGAATCGCGCCAACGGTCAAACCCAACGCCTCATAAACCGGCGCCATCCAATCACGGTCACGTTTGGCGAGGTAATCGTTGACGGTAATGATGTGCACCTTGCGACCGGAAAGGGCGACCAGGTACGCCGCCAGCGTCGCTGCCAGCGTTTTGCCTTCACCGGTGGCCATTTCCGCGATACGCCCCTCATAAAGCGCCTTGCCGGCGATCATCTGCACATCAAAGTGCCGGAAACGGAACGGCGGCCGCTCATTGGCATCGTAATGTTTTCGCACCTCGGCATAAAACTCCGGCGGCAGTTCGATGCTATGAACGTCTTCACCCTCACTAACCTTATGTTTAACCTCCGCGAAAACTTCCCGCATGGCCGGTGAAAGCATTGAGGAGTCAAAATGAAACTCTTCATTGAACACATTGCGCACGCCCAGATGCCGGTCAGAAGCTTCCCGCACGGCCGCGAACGCCTCGGGCAGCACCTCGTCGCAGCACCGCCGCAACTGCTCGATAAGCTGTTTTTTTGCCGGTCGCCGGGCTTCTTCCGGCATGAGGTACAATTCCCGCAGCACGCTCCGCAGGTCCGGACCGATAAGATCCTGGCTATTGGCCTCAATCCGCCCGCGGAGTTCATCGGTTTTGGCCCGCAATTTCCCATCCGTCAGGCGGCTATATTCCGCTTCCAGTTCCGCCAGCCGCTCGATTAATCCCTGTTGCCGGCTGACATAACGATGCGAGCTGGTTTTGAACAGCCGAGTAAGCACATTGCCAAGAGATTCTAATATTGCCATAAATTGTACATATATACCATGTTATCGCCTTAACACAACCTCATTTTTTCGGACGTTCATTGCTCATTGCCTTACCTAAGCTACTGTCAGTAATTATAGGACGTTATTTATAATACTGCCATGAGGGAATAAATTTTTAAGCGTATTAATCCCTGCTATTTACTTAATTTAGTATAACTCAAAAAGAGGTCGGACCGATGAATCTGCTACGTCTATCGATGATTTTTCGTAAGATAATATGATCTCTTTTGTTACGGTCGGCGAGTCATTAAGGAGTGAATCATATGTTGAGGAAACGAAGCCTGAAGTTTCGTCTGATGAGCATAATGTCATTGGCGGTGCTGGTGCCGACGCTGGTGGTTAGCGCCATAGGCTATCAACGAATGCGGTCGATGGGAATGTTCACATCACGGTTGTGTTATGACAATCTGCAGGAGCAAACCATCAAGTCCATGCGCGAAGGACTCCACCGTGACGGCAAAATGGTGGAAGGCGTCATCAGCGGCATGGAGAAAGATGTAAAAATGCTGGCGGATTCGGCATTATTACGAACTTACCTGCAAGCCAAAAATGGCTCTGAACAAACCTATACTCAATACGCTCAAACAGAAGTGGTGCGCATCGTCCAGGGAGTGGCGACAACCTGCCAGACGCAACAGGAATGGTTAAAGCGACAATTACTTGGCGACCTTAATGTTGCGCGCCGGATACTGGCTGAACGAGGTCAGCTATGCCTGGAGCCGAATCAGGTGCAGGTTCGCACCGTGTTGAATCAATACAGCAAAGAAGAGCAATCATTGGAATTACCCGCGCTGCGTCTGGGAGATGAATTAGTGGCGTTTACGGATGATTTAAATACGCCGGTAACGATAGTTGATGAAGTGCGCGACCTGGTGGGCGCCGCCTGCACCTTGTTTCAACGGATAAACGAAGCAGGAGACATGCTGCGCGCGGCCACCAACGTGCGAACGTCGGATGATCGTCGCGCGGTGGGAACCTATATTCCGGCAATCAATCCTGACGGAAAACCCAATCCGGTGGTTGCGGCGCTGCTGAAGGGGGAAACGTATCAAGGACGCGCTTATGTCGTCAATAGCTGGTACATGACCGCCTATGCGCCGCTATACGATTTGCAGCAGCGGCTTATCGGCGCCTTATATGTGGGCATACCGGAACAAGACGTAACGACGCTGGCTCAGCATGTGCTTGGCGTGAAAATAGGCGCCAGCGGTTACATGTTCGTGATGAATTCGCAAGGCGATCTTCTGATGCACCCCCGGGCCGACCTTGTTGGAAAAAATACCGTAACCGATTTAAAACTGACGACGTTTCAAAATGTATTGGATAACCGCCGGGCCGGAGAAATTGCGTTTTTCAATTATGAGTTTGAAGGCCGCCCAAAATTTATCGGTTATACCTATTTTGAGCCTTGGGACTGGATTATCTGCGGCAGCGGTTATTGGGATGAATTAATGGTTAAGGTGCGGGACATGACCCTGACGTCATTAAAGAAGGAAACAGAATTGTTTTATCTATCCGCTCAAATGAACACGGTTGACGGCGTCAGAAGCAAATTCAATCAAATTCGTTTCATCGATAATACGGGTCAGGAAATATATAAATACGAATCAGGTCAATGGCGTGATGATATCAAAAATCAAAAGGATACGGAGTGGTTCCGCCAGGCCATGGCTCTGAATCCCGGTGAAATTTACAATAGCGGAGTGGTGATTGCTCGAAATACGAACCAACCCGAAGTACGCTTCGCGTGCCCGGTGCTGGTGGACGGCCGGAAAGAGGGTGTTTTAGTGCTTAATTTTGACTGGTCGCTGGTCACCACCCTGCTTAAAGAGAGCACTTACGGTAAAACCGGTTACACCTATGTGATGGACGACCATGGTTTTCTGATTAGTCATCCCAAGTTCAGCGTGGCCGATCAGGTGGATATGAAAGATCAAAAATTCGGCGCCTGGGCCAAGGTGGTGACGGAAGCGATGCTGGCGGGGGAAACCGCGGAAAAAACCTATGACTATGAAGGAGTTGAGCAAATCACAAGTTTTACGCCCCTTAAGGCGGGTCCTTATCGCTACGTGGCGGCCACGTGTACGCCCGTGAGTGAAGTCGTGGAATTGGCGGAGCAACTACGCGACCAAACTCTTACGCAAACCGGACATGCCGCCATGTTTTTATTGATTGCAGCGGGCGCCATGGTTCTTATCGGCTGCGTCATGGGATTCTTAACGGGACGAAGCATTGCTCATCCGTTACAACGGGCGATTATGGAGCTTGATTCCGGTGTGGCTCAATTAAGCAACGCTTCCGGACAAATCGCCTCGACATCGCAATCTCTCTCACAAGGAGCAACCAAACAAGCCGCCGGTTTGCAGGAAACCAGTTCCAGCCTGGAAGAAATGTCCAGCATGACCCGGCAAAACGCCGAAAATGCCGCTCAGGCCAATAATCTTTCCGCTCAGGCCACAAAAGCCGCTCAAACAGGCAACGGTGCCATGGCCAGAATGAACTCGGCCATTGAGGACATCAGCCGCAGCGCCGGCGAGACGGCCAAGATCATTAAAGTGATTGATGAGATTGCCTTCCAGACGAATTTGCTTGCCCTTAACGCCGCGGTGGAAGCAGCCCGGGCCGGCGAGGCCGGTAAAGGCTTTGCCGTTGTTGCCGATGAAGTGCGAAATCTTGCCCAGCGCAGCGCGGAAGCGGCTCGAGACACCGCCGCGTTGATAGAAGGGTCCGTCGGTAATGCTCACAACGGCGTCGATATCGCCGGGGAAGTCGCCAAATCTTTGGAAGAGATCACGGATGCTTCGCGTAAAGTCAACGAATTGGTCGCCGAGATCGCCGCCGCCAGTCAGGAACAATCTCAGGGCATCGGCCAGGTTAGCGCCGCCATGAATCAGATGGACAAAATCACCCAGCAAAACGCCGCTAACGCCGAAGAATCAGCCGGAGCATCGGAAGAACTTAGCGCGCAGGCGCAGCAGATGAAAGCATTGGTCGATGAGCTGGTATCACTGGTTGGCGGAGCATCGTCCCGTATAACAGAAAAAAATATCAAACCTGCTTCGTCAAGCGACCCGGATGAATTAAGCCGCCATGGCTGTCACTCAATTTCTTCAATGAATGACGATCCTTGTGACGAAACCATCGTGGTCGGCAATAAAGATTCGCAGTTCCCTCTTGATAACTAGTTCCCGTTGCGGAAGCGGTGACGCGGGCATCCTGCCCGCGTATCTTTGAATCGCCAACCGCGGTTTTCGCGTAAAACGCGGTTGGCGATTCAGCCGCTTTCTTAATTGATATCGATGTGATAATTGATACGATGAGTGCCTTTGGGATCGTAAAGACCTATGCGTAAAACCTGGCCCAGCCATTGAGCGGCATCGGGAATGATAAAGGTTTTGGTTACGGACATCCCCGGCTGGAGATGGGGTATCGCTCGTTCAAGATGATCGCGATCAGGCAAGTCAATAAAACAGTTTAGATTGACTTCTTCGTCGCCGTCGTTGGTGACCACCTGTTGAATAAGCAAATCCCGCTCATTAAGACGACGCGCGAAATAATCAACGTCAATTTGCGCCAGACGGATTTCAAACGGAATACGCACAAGAAACTGATAATTACGATCGGCGTCTATTTGAAACAGCGCATTTAAAGCTTTGGCTCCGCCCAACTCATTACGGGGAAATTTCAGAGTAAGCGGCTGGTGAAATTCCTGACCGGGCTGCAGCGAAAAGGAAAACGAAACGGGATCAATTTGCCAATCCATGGTTTCAGACCGATTTAGCAGGAGACGAAATCGTCCCGTGATGGGTCCGCCGAAGGTATTTGTAAACGTCAACGTGGTTTGTTGACGAACAATACTTGCTTCTATCGTGGACGGATTGAGCATTACCGTGCTGCGCAACAAGGCCAGGCGCGTATTGATATTGTTTATTAATATCGGTTTATCATCAAGATGCACTTCGGTAACGTGGTTGCTGTCAGGCGTAAGAACCGTGCGGTTGCCCCACAGGTCAATTTGCTGAGGTTCATCGCCAAGAACCAGCTTGAAAGAATCGGTATTGATGCCGGAGTTGTCCTGCCGACGCCAGACAAACAAACAACCCGCTCCATCATAATCAAAGATAAGAGCATGAACACCAGGCGCCGGCTCGAATTTCCCCAGATAGCGGGATCCGCCGAGATTATCCGCCAACGTGCGAAATACCACGAACGATTCAAGCGGCTCAATAATATCCTGTGCTCCATCACGCCGCTGCGTCCAGGGATGTTGAACAAAAACAGCATCAGCTTGTCCCTGTAGCGAATGAACGATGCGTAAGGCAAAATCCGTTAATTGGTTTTCCCGGTTATAAAGGACGTCGTCTAATTTTTCCAGGGTGATCCAGATTTGTTTAAAACCTTTTTTTCGAAATCCTTCAAGATAAACAGGTATTTCCTCCGGCCGAATGGCGGTTTCGATTTGAATAGAAACATTTGGCGCGCCCACCTGTGTTTCATGAACTTCAAAAAAACCGTTAAGCGGAGCAACGATTATTGTATTATTAATGAGTTGATTGAATTCCGTACGGATGGCGTTCAAAACAGGAAGGATGCGCGGGTCCCAGAAAGCATCGTCTTGCAGCCGTGCATCGGGACCGATTTGCCAGAAATTAATCTGTCGCGTATATTGAGCCAGAACATAAGCGGTGGTCGGACGCCAGATAGCGACATCTTCGCTGAAACAATCCAGGAGGTTCCGGCGGCGATTCTCCATTTTGGCCGCCAGTGCATCAGGTATATCCGTAAACGTCGCCACCATCTCGATGTGATTTTGCTGTAAATTGAGTAATTTTCGATCAAACGTTTCCTCCGTAGTGATGGAGCCGGTTTGATGAGCCAATTTCCGCCATACGGGATATTTAATTAACTTGGCGCCGGACAGCCCGGATAACCGCAGGAGAGTTTCCCAATCGCCGGTATTTTCGCCTGTAACAATCAAGCCAAAACCCAGCCCTTGTCCCGCGGCGTTGCCGCCTTTGGGAGCAAGTTGAACAAACGTCAGTCGCCGCGTGGCGACCAACATGGCGCCGGCGTGGATATCAAGGCGGGCGTGATACAAACCGGCGGCCAGATTAGCCAAATCGAAACGTCGAACACGACGGGCGCCCTCCACACCGGTCAAAAGCCAGGATTCCCGGCGAATTTCATTATTTTTCGCATCGCTGACGGCAAGCGTCACCTGATAGTCAGATACGCTGATACCCTCAACTTCAATTTCCAACGCGGAGGTCTCGTTGCCGTCGAATACATTACCGCGGACAGGCGTACGCAGCACGACACGGGGTAACTGATAAATACTGATATCATCAAACCATGCGGCGGCGGAGACATCCCGCCGGTAAATGGTGGATTCGCCCACTGCGTTTTCTCGATTCCATTGTTCCTGTTGAAGCAACCATACGCCTACCGTCAAAAACCGCACCTCAGAAAAATCCCCGGGCATATAAACTTCCAATACGGCCCATCCGTTTTCATCCTGATCTCTGACTTCAACCAATCGCGACGTGTGCTCACTGCCGGGAATTATTTGTCCCGTGCGATCCGTAAAGGCGCACGATAACTGGGCCTTGGCGGTGCGAACATTTTCCAGATGGACATAGGCGGTAACCTGAAAATCGCATCCGGCCTTGATGCGAATGCGACGGCGATCATATTCAAAACCTACGCTGCCGCCTTCACTGACAAGCTTAAAGGCGTATTTTCCGCTGTGAACGTGAGCCTGGTCTAGTTCCCCGTAGGAATAATGGGGAAAATTCCGGCATTCCGGCGATAAAACAGGCGCGCTATCAGGTGCAAAAAAGTTTTGTAAATCCTCCGGTGTAGGGGGGACATATTTACGCCAGTACATTGGTAAATCCAGGAAATTGACATCGCGCTCTTCAAAGTCGAACTCCTGCATGAGTTTCTGACCGCTGATGGCCTGACGGATTTTTTCGGCATGGCTGAGTTCCCCCTGGCCGACTATCTGAGATTGTCCAAATAAACAAGTTACGGCGGATGATATTACATAAAGATTTAAGAAAAATATGATTCTGGTTTTAGGTTGATTCATGGCTTTGTTTCTTGTTTTTACTCATGTCCGAGGGCGCAGAGACTCCCTTATAGGACCTTTATTACATCGGCAAAATCGCTTTTCTGGGGTTAAAAACTTGGTATAAGAAACTAACCTGCCAAATTAATAGGGGACAGATGCCCTCCCCTTTCATTCAAGATAGCGCCATTGAGCCAACTTAGACAGGAGGACTAGCAATAACTATTATTGTTACTTGTTATATTTCAATTAGTTATGTAATTTTTCCTCAATCAGCTTCGCCAGTTGCACCTGGTTTCGGGCGATTTTGGTCTGTCGATGCCAAACCAGCACAACTCCCAAAGTGGCGACGATGAGCAAGGGAATGATAAGCTGAAATCCCCAAGCCGGAATAGAAGTCAGCCGACTATGCATCTCGGAAATTTTAACGTCGGTGGTAAGGACCTCTGCTTCCTCCAATGTTATTTGACCGATTTGGAACAGAATGGTCAGAATTTCTGCCATGATGGCGTCTCCTGATAATAGCGGTTAGAAAATTGCCTTTTTCGCGACGACTGCGGGGAATTGTAACTTCCATGCAATAATAACTCAAGGCCTATTCCCCTCAGGCAAACGTGGCAATTGGTTGACAGGAGGGTATAATGCTTCTGTGGAAGAACCTATGCGACAAAAATGGATGCGGCAGGCCCTGCGTCTGGCAGCGAAAGGCGGGGGCTTTACTGCACCCAATCCCCGTGTCGGGGCGGTTATTGTCCGTAAGGAGAAGCTACTGGGGAAGGGTTACCATAAACGGTTTGGCGGGCCCCATGCGGAGGTAAATGCCCTGGCCGACTGCCGCAAAAAGGGGCATGACCCGGCCGGATCAACCATGTTTGTCACGCTCGAACCCTGCTGTCACCAAGGGAAAACCCCGCCTTGCACTGAGGCGATTCTGGCCGCCGGCATCAAAGCGGTGGAAATTGCCACGCTGGATGAGTTTAAAGAGGTCGCCGGTCAGGGCGCTAAGCAGTTGCGTCAGAAGGGTGTGAAGGTGACCGTAGGCTGCTGCGAGCAAGAGGCCCGGCGACTTAATGCCGGTTTCTTCAAGGTCCAGCAAACTCAGCGGCCGCTGGTTATCCTGAAGTGGGCCCAGTCGCTGGATGGCAAACTCACTTGGCCTGAGAACGAAGAATCCCCCACCCACCGCCGGTGGTTAACCGGAAAAAAAGCCCGGGAGCACGTTCATCATATACGGTCGGCATGTGGAGCCGTCCTGGTGGGGATTGGAACCGTTCTGGCTGATGATCCGATGTTGAATGTCCGTCTCAAGGGAAAGCATCATCAGCCGCTGCGGGTGATCCTGGACAGCCGCCTGCAAATACCTCCTGAGTCGAAACTGGTAAAAAGCGCCCGCAAGTTCGGCTTGCTGGTATGCACCGATCAACGGGTGCTGTTTACAGAGCGTAGTCATGCCCAGGCGCTGATCGACGCCGGGATGGAAGTCATGGGCTTGCCGGCGGCGGCGCATGGTTATGAGGGGCTTGACCTTGATACACTCCTGACCAATCTGGCCGGCCGGGGGATCCTGGAATTACTGGTTGAAGGCGGCCCGAAGGTGCATGATTCCTTCTTGGCCGCCAATCTCGCCGACCGCATCATGGCTTATATCGCTCCGGTCATTATAGGGACTGCCGGTAAATCGCTTCATGCCGCCAGGCCGCTGGAAAATCTAGAAAACGTTTCCATTAATACATTCGCTGATGATGTTTTGGTATCTGGAGATATAAACTTTTCATTCAGGGAGTAACCTATGCAGTGTCCCGTATGTAAAACAAGCGTTTTGAAGCATCAGGAACTGGAAAGCGGGCTGAAGTCTATGTTTTGCCCGGGGTGTAAGGGAACCTGGATTGCTTCGTATCAATATTGGCTCTGGCGCGACAAGCATGGTAAAAGCCTGCCGGAAATCCCCCTTGCCAAAGAAAATGACGCCGATATCCATGACAACATTACGGCCAAACTTTGCCCCGAATGCGGTCATTTCTTAATTCGTTATCCGGTGGGCCACGGATGTGCGTTTCAACTGGACCGCTGCGGTCATTGCGGCGGCATGTGGTTTGATTGCCAGGAATGGGAAGCTCTTAAACGCCGTAATCTCCACGATGATGTTCATCTCATCTTTTCCGAAGTCTGGCAACATCGCGTGCGTAATGAAGAGCGTCATCGAGATCGAGAAAAGTTTCTGGAGCAAAAATTCGGCCAAAAAGATTACGCCCGGATCAAAGAAATCAAAGCGTGGCTGCAAAACCATCCGCAGAGTGGTGAGTTATACGCCTTTTTGAATGACCGGGAAAATTAAAATTACTCGCCATCAATGATTTCGCGGACATCCTGCACGAGGGCCAGGATTTGCGCTTCGGTATGGTTGGCGAAGATGGCGATGCGGATGGCGCCGCCGGCGGGAACGCCGCTGTAGGCGTCGGGGGCGACGTAACGAACCACCTTATTACGGTCGGTAAACAAGACATCCGCAAGTTTTTCCAGATCGACATCGGGCCGCGAATGCAGGGCGACGATAGGGACGGGCGTATCGGCGAGAGGAAAGCCCAGGCGGCGGAATTCATTGCGGGCCAGAGCAACGTTTTGCCATAGTTGCCGGCGGAGATGGGGATTTTGCCCTGCCAGGTCAATAGCGCAGGCGGTGGCGGCGGCCGACGGATTAGGGACCGCGCTGGAGGCGTAATAGACGTCTGATTTAGTTTTGAGCCGGTCGATAAAGGCCTGCGTGCCGGTGATGATGCCGCCGTGGCCGCCGAAGGCCTTACTCAGCGTGCCGCAGGAGTAAATGTTCGGCTCCTTTTCCAGGTGAAAATTCTCCCGCACGCCCCGGCCGTTATCACCGAGCACGCCATAGGCATGGGCATCGTCCAGACAAATGGTGAAATTGTCAAAACGAGAAACAACCTCAAGATAGTCCGCCACGGGAGCGATCTCGCCGGAGATAGGAAAGACGCCGTCGGTCAGGACCAGCGGCCGTTGACCGGATTGCAGATGGTTTTCAAGCTGCCGCCGCAAGTCCTCCGGCGACCGGTGCGCGAAAGGGATGCAGGATTTGCCTGCCGCGGCCGCAGCGGTCCGGACCGAGTAATGCGATGCCGCATCGCAGAAAATCACATCGTAGTCTTCGCTCAATCCCTGCAGCAGAATCAGCATCCCCAGGTAGCCGGACACGTAATACAATGCGGCCTCGGCCTGGAAGAACCGGGCGGCCCGTGCCTCCACGTCGAGTAGAACCGGATTATTGCCGTGGCCGGCACGGCTCGTGCCGCAGCCGATGCCGTACGTGCGCGCCGCTCGGCAAGCCGCCTCGACCATATCAGGATACGCATTCAGGCCCAAGTAACAGCAGCCGCAAAAGTAATCCACATCCTTGTCGTTCATCCGGACCCGCGGGCCGGGCGGGCTTTGCATCAGAAACTTCATAGACCACCTGCTTTATGACGCCTTATCCATATAACAGGTGTATAGGAATTCCCCCGCCCTGACAAGGGGCCAAAGGCCCTTTCCGTTTTGGAGCCGGCCGCTAACCCGCACCTTGGGATGCTCCCACACCGCAAGATAAGTACAAGCCTGGGACGGCCGGGCGGCTCCTTTGTCGGGGCAATGGCTCCTTTTTCGGCGGGGTTTTGCTTTCGTCGGCGTTATGCCGACTTTAGCGGCGTGATTTTTCTTAAATCGGCGTCATGATTCTTTTGTCGGCGCTCTTATTCTTTTAGCGGCGCTATGATTCTTTTAGCGGCAAGGCAATTCCTTTAAGCGGCGCTCTGCCGCTTTTGTCAGGAGAGCGCCGCTTTTAGCGGCAAGGCAATTCCTTTTGGCGGCGCTCCTATTCTTTTGTCGGCGGAGCTATTCTTTAAGCGGCGCTCTGATTCTTTTGTCGGCGCTGCTATTCTTTAAGCGGCGCTGTGATTCTTTTAGCGGCGCTCTGATTCTTTAAGCGAAATTGCGCCGCTTTTAGCGGCATGACGCCGACGCGGGTATTATGGGACGGACAATACGAAAAACCGCTGTAAACTCTGATTTAGCAAGGAATAAGCCTTTTTAGCCACTAATTTTCACGAATCAACGCGAATGTAATCCATAAATAGACATGATGAACAGGATAATCAAGATTCTAAACCAAGATGCTTTTCAAATCAGGTAAATCATGTAAATCCTGTCGATTAAATCTTAACCAAGAAACAGGTGAAAGCGAAGGCCGATAATATTTTTCTCACGGAGGCGCAGAGCCGCAGAGAAATTAAGCTCAGTGCCTTTGTGTCTCA
>JAFGBA010000072.1 GCA_016933395.1 Sedimentisphaerales bacterium
GGCTTTCATGATGACCATTACTTCGTGTTAAAGGTTAAGCAGGCATGTTCCGCTTAAATCCACCAACTTTTTTGGAGTTGAACCAAAAATTAAAAATAATAGTTTTGTCATAAAAGAGAAAAACACCATTAAATACCTTTACGGCAGGTAAATAATATATCAGAAAAAAATTAATTCAATACATAGATAATACGCCATTTATTTTTGAATTACATTCGCCAAATCCATTTCATACTATTAATCTATATATTATATATACTTACGACGATATTCCCCAGGCGACATCCCCTGATGGCGAGTAAAGAAATTGCATAAATGATCTGCTCCATTAAATCCATATTCATACGCAACTTGCGTTATTGATAAATTACTTTCACGTAGGGTTTCAGCAATACGTTCGATACGAACGCGTGTAATTTCCTCATAAACGGTACGGCCGAGATAATGGGTGAATTTTTGATCCAAACTTCGACGGGAAACCATAAGCTTTTCCGCCACTTCTTCCGCGGATAAAGGCCGGGCGGCGTTAAGACGAATCAATCGAATCGCCGAGGCCAGCAAAGGATCGGACACGGCTAAAATATCAGTTGATTCCCGGCGGACGACGTAAAGTGACTGGATTTCCACAATACCGGTGTCGATAGCTTCGCCGCGCATACGAAAATCCAACAAGCGTGCGCCCTCATACCCGGCAGTTTGTGGATCACGAGCTATACTGCTTAATGACGGATGGCATAATTTGCAGATATATTCTTCGTTATCAACACCTATTACCGCAACTTCATTGGGTACTTTAATATCCATCAGGTGACAGCATTCCAGCAGATATAAACCACAATCATCATTACAAGCCATAATACCAACCGGTTTAGGTAATTCTGCCAGCCAGGATGATAAATCATTCACATCCAGGGATAAGGGCTGTTTTTTTGCGCGCTGTTTTGGTCTATAAATATTTGCCTTGTGTCCCCCCGCTGAAATAGCCTCTGTAAAAGCCTGTTGGCGCTCGCGCGACCAGGCTAACGCGCTAAATCCACAAAAGGCGAAATGACGTAAACCAAGATTCAATAAATGTTCGGCGGCGATCTGTGAAATCATGCGGTTGTTGCTGATAATATTAATCGCACCTGGCATGGGAGCACCCAGGCTTTTAAGCAATACAGGAAATCCCGCCTCGATTAGTTCCTCGACAAAACGCTCCTGGCGAGCAGGCAGATTCAAACACAGGATACCGTCCAGTTCGAGTTTTTTAATCTGAGAAATCTTGATCTGGGAACGCAGGTAATAATCATAAATGTTGCGTTCAATAAACCAGGCTCTATGTTGACGAATGTACTTGGCGATGCCCAGCAATAAATCCCGTGTTAGTGCAACGCGGGTGTCGGCCATGAATAAAACACGTGGGATTTTTGTAATCATCCGGAATTTGCCTTATTTCCCTAAAACAATACTGCCAATTGTCCAAATATT
Organism: Sedimentisphaerales bacterium; assembly: GCA_016933395.1. Classification (GTDB taxonomy): domain Bacteria; phylum Planctomycetota; class Phycisphaerae; order Sedimentisphaerales; family SM23-30; genus JAFGBA01. The sequence goes on from JAFGBA010000072.1 coordinate 1,471, forward strand.
AAGATTAACAAATTCTGACCACCCTATGTTTATATTGATCTATGCCTAAAACGTCACAATACATAGTATATGGAGAAAATGTTCGGAGAAGGATTTTTTCCATAATTTTATATATAGCTTTCATATTTTTCATCTTATCAACTACATCCATGTCCTGTATACTCTTTTTTACTGGAAAAAAGAGTCAAGAATATGGACATGCCGAACCAAAACATAGAAACTCAGAACGATTTGCTGCCGATTCGTTCAACTTTTTTTCGCACGCCCCACCAATTTGAACGGGAATTGGGTTTATGGGTAGATCGTATTGGACATCATACCCAGGTGAAACGGGAGGTGAAACTTAGATTATTGGGCTTGTACGGGATTGTCTATGTGGAGCGCGGAGAAGGTTTCTTTTCCAGCCCAATTACCGGTGAATTGCAATTAAAGGCGGGAGATGTCGCCATTTTATTCCCTGAGATTCCCCATAGATACGCCCCCTATGAATCATGGGATTCCCGGAGCATCGTATGGGATGGTCCCGATGCACAACGACTGGAAAAACTTGGCTATCTGCAACCGGATCAACCGATTATTCACGGCGCTGAAGAAATTTTTGAAACAGCATATCAGCGGCTCAATATTCTTATTCATGAAGAAGATCATGCTTCGATTCTGGAGCGAAAACTTATTACGGAAAAACTTATACTGGATTTATTTAATTTTCGGCGCCATTCTGATTCTCGTCTGACCGAGGTCAAGCTGGTTCAGGACGCCATCGATTATTTACAGGCGCATGCGCAGGAATCTTTAAGTATTCCTGAAATGGCCTGTCAATTCAATGTCAGCTCCCGGCAATTTCAACGCCTGTTTAAGAAATACAGCGGTCGTAATCCGCGCGAAATGGTGATGACATTCAGAATTTCGCATGCTAAAACCCTGCTGCTGCACGGCGCGACCGTCAAGGAAGCTGCTGTCGGTTCGGGTTATAATGACATGTTTTATTTTATTCGCGTTTTCAAAAAGCTTACCGGTGATTCACCCGGTAAATGGCAGAAAAAACACATTCGCCAAACCATCTGAACGCCTTCTTTTCCTGAAGGACCGATAATCTTCGGCCGGGAACGTATTCCTTAAGTATTTTCCTTGGCGCGCCTTCCGTGGGCGTGTGTGGAATACGAACCTGAAAATTTGCCTGAGAATGCAATATATTATAAATTAACAATAGTCGATAATCCTATATGACGGTCGGGGTGGATAGTCTGGACTGACAGTCCGGTAATCGACAAGGATTGCAACTGATGCCGATATTGTTACACATCGACGATGTTGAGCCGGGAATGCAATTGGCCAGCAACGTGGTCAACAGTTTCAGTGTATTATTGCCTCATGGACGCATCCTCAGCGAAAATGACATCCAGGCCCTGCGGCGGCGTTTTCCCGATCTGCATGTGCAGGTGCTGGATCCGCTGCTCGACCAGGTGATAGAATTTGAAAGCACCGGCAAAGATCAGGAAACTTCCCTAAAAGTCCGCAAAACAGTATCGCAGGTAACCAGTAAAGTCAGCGCCGTTATTCGGAATGGCGTCGCCCTTGACGGCAACAATGTCAAAGGCATTGAATCGGTCGTTCAGGAAATGCTCGCTTATATTTGTGAAAATCCCGTTACCACCGCCATTATCGAACAAAGTAACAGTTGGGATGACTACCTCCAGGAACACAGCGCCAATGTTTTTTATCTTAGTTTGTTGATTGGCAATACTGTTAAAAATTACATCAAACAGGAGCGTGAAAGGCTTACTTCGGCGGCGACGCTGCACAACGCCATGGATTTATTGCCTTTGGCTACCGGCGCTATACTGCACGATATTGGCATGGCGCCGCTTGAACACCTGTATCACAAAGTTGAACCGCTTACCGAACAGGAAAAAGCGGCGATTCGCGCTCATCCCAAAAACGGCGCCGACGCCCTGCCCGACCGCATCGATCCGATGGTCAAGCAAATCGTGCGTCAACATCACGAAAATCAACAAGGCGATGGTTATCCCGACGGCCTGAGCGGCGACCGCATCGGTATTTTTGCCCGTATTGTGCGCGTCGCCGATGCTTACAGCGCCGCCATCTCCCAAAAAGTCTATCAAAACGCCAAAAATCCCGTTTGTGTCTTATATGAAATGATTCACGGTGATTATAGCGAATATTACGATCCCATCCTGCTCAAGGTTTTCGCGTCGATGATGCAGCCTTTGCCCATCGGAGCGAAGATAAAATTACAGGATGGACGCTGGGCGGTGGTTGTGCGGCACAATCGCAAGGATCCGTTTCGGCCGGAAATTATCATTGCTTTCGACGAATTGGGAGATCCCATCGACAAGGAAAATCTTCAACGTCCCATGGTGCTGGGCGTGGATCCCAAACTGAAAGTCGAGTCCTTTATGGGCCATGACATTAGTTTCATCAATGCTTTATGTGCAGTCTCGGACATTTCCGCCACGGAAAAACATCATATTGCCCGCGAATGCCGGGAACTTTTCGATTTAGCCTATCCGTAATACATTTTTATCAGAGAAGCCACTACACGATCTTCATCGCTGTGTTGTGCGCCGATTTGCCAAGGTATTGATGTGGAACGGAAAATCTCAGCGTTCAAAAATCCCTTTTTGAAATTCGCCGGGCTTAGGCGCACGGATGGAATCGGCTGAAGATTTATTTTCCACATGAACGCCGGCGGATGAAGGAATCGTTGTGGCGGAATCCTCTCTTACGGGAGCGGGCGTGGAAACATGATCCATGTCCTCATCATCGTAATCGTCGCCGAGTTGCGTAGGCACGTAACCCGGTTGCTGGGACCGCTCAAGCTCTTTTTCGTAGGCTTCGACAACAGCGGATTGAATGTATTCTCGCGCCTGGGTATTGACCGGATGAGCAACATCAGCGTGAAGTTTGGGACGATGTCCGCCGGAACCGCGATTTTCGTTTAGTCGAGCGCCGCAATCGTTGCAAAAGCGGGAACGAAGATGGTTTTTCGCGCCGCATTTCTGGCAACGATCGGCAAGTTTTCGACTGGGCATGGCCACGAAGTACCCTCCTGCTCCTTCGATGATTTTTAAATCGCGCACCACAAACATATTGTCGAATGTGACCGAGCAAAAGGCTTTGAGCCGATCACTGCGATTCTCAACCAGTTTGACGCGAATTTCAGATATTTGCATGGTGCACCTCCCGAAAGCTGGGGCCTGAAACACCCAACCGCACGATGTGAACCTCGGCCAGGCCGTTCTCCAACAGGAGGGAACGCCATTGTTGCAACTGAGCGAGGTTGTTGGAAGAGACAAACAAGGCAGAACCACTGCCGGACATACACACCGGACCAATACCTTTGCTTTCGATCTGACGACGTAACTCATCCAGCGCCGGGACATATTGCATGGTGGTGGGTGTAAGTGTGTTTACGCCTTCGTCGAGCAGCGCATCAAGATCGCCGGCGTCGAGACATTGTTCAACGCGCATCATCGCTTGTTCCACTTCATCCGGATTACAACAATGTTGGGCGTATATCTCCGCTGTCGATACATGGATTCCAGGCAGAATCAGCAAAATGTGCCGAGTGCAGGTTAGTTTCAAGGGTTGGACAATCTCTCCTCGGCCGGTGCATAAGGCAATGGGGCCGTGGAGAAAAAAGGAAACATCCGAACCGAGTTGCGCTGCCAGTTCATCCAACTGATTTGATTTCAATCCGGTATGACAAAGTTGATTAAGCCCCATGAGACAGGCTGCGGCGTCACTGCTGGCGCCACCCAGACCTGTTCCCGCAGGAATGCGTTTGGTGAGAGTCATGGCGATGGCGGGATCAATTTGAGTATAATCGTAAAAGAGTTGCGCTGCCCGCCAAACGATGTTTTCCGGCCCCGAAGGCGAATTCAAACCCCAACATGTTAAGTGGATTCCCGCCTTATCCGAAAAATGAAGTTCAAGATCGTCCATTAGTGATAAGGTGGCCATGACGCTGTGAAGCTCATGAAATCCATCGGGACGTTTATAACGAATGACCAGCGAGAGATTCAGCTTAGCCAGGGGTTGGAGCACCACCCCCAGGCTTGGGTTATTTATCTGAGCGTTGTTCAACACCGACCGCAGCAATGAGGTCTCCTATTTCACCAAACGCCCTAACATATTCCTGTATAACGAGTTGTAAAAAAGCGCAACAGCCCAAAAGCCGGCCCTGCCGCTTATGTTGAACTTGACAGATACGTCGATTTAGTCTATTTTACCACCTATCAAGTGCTTGTCAAGTAACCATTAGACGCTGCCGAGGATACTTTTGTGCAACCTGACACCGTGACGGTCAACCGCTGGCATCTACATCGGCGGCTTTATAATTGGGTGCTGCACTGGGCCAATACGCCCCATGGAGAAAGAGCGCTTTTTTTACTTTCCTTCGCGGAATCCAGCTTTTTTCCGGTTCCTCCGGATGTGCTGCTGGCCCCGCTAACTTTGGGCTGCCCAAAAAAGTGGCTTCGCTTCGCCCTTAA
>JAFGBA010000006.1 GCA_016933395.1 Sedimentisphaerales bacterium
CCCTATCTTCACATTATATGGAGACATGCTGGAGCCTTAAAGCGTTAAATCCAAAAAAGTTAAGCCAAAATTGGCTTTGTTTTTAACCAACTTTTTTCGATGAGATCCTATTTTCCAAAATATATATTTTCTATTATTTGAATAATTTTTTCTGATATTTCTGTAGCTTTTTTGTCGAATTTAGATATAATGATATTATGATATGTTTTAAACACATACTTATCCGGATATCTTTCCATAAGTGTACCTGCTTATTAACCTGAGTTATTAAAGAGAAATCTATTTTTTGATTTGTTAAGTAATTTTATCGAAATAAACATATCCGGATATCTAACCATATAATTTGAGACTAAATTCACCTTTAATTGAAACATCGCTTATACCGAGGATACAGATATTTTCATGTTGGAACTAATCCTAAGATAATCCCCCAAAATGTATGTGTATCCAATAGGTCAACCTGATTGAATACGGCTTTTTTTGGTAGTGAGGAGATATTGCCGTGAAAAGAAAAATGAATAAGGGTTTTACCCTAATCGAACTGCTGGTGGTGGTATCCATAATTGCCTTATTGGTATCAATTCTGCTGCCCGCTCTGGGACAAGCACGGAGCCAGGCCAAGAAGGCCGTATGTTTGTCTCAGATGAAGCAGGCCGGCAATGCCTTTGCCGTCTATGAGGCCGATTCCGATGGGTATATAGTTACTTTTTATTATCCGGACACTAACCATGTAGGTTGTGGGTATGAGATTACCTATTGGAGTGCCTTTATCTGGAATGGGTATGTTCCTGATTCCCAGATTATTCATTGCCCCGGTTTTAACAAAGAATCCGTTTACCCGATTTGGACAAAACAAGATATGCAAGAAGGGGTAGTTAGCGTTATTCACACAGGGCAATTCGGAACAAATACTGGTCCACTCACTCCGGGTCCGTATGGTAATCACTGGGCAGGTTCAGTCGGTACTTTCACCGCTCAGTATCAGGGTAATAATATTTTATCTTATCCAAACTATATTCATACCGATCCAGACAGGGCTTTTAGGCCTTTTAAAGCAAATTCGTTTGTAAAAAGGCGAAGCGAAGAAATTATTGTTGTTGATACAGCCTGGAGTTGGGATGCTTGGACTATTCATTATAGGTGGGAAGATTGGAAAGAGAAGGTTGACAAACCTTACGGCGATCTCCCCGATGCTACAGAACACAATCTCGCCCATATGTATGAATGGGGCTCCGGGCGCACGGCTGGTTTTGCCCCTCGTCATGGTTACGCCAGTAATTGCCTCTTTTTTGACGGCCATGCTGATACTGTTGATGGTGAATTGCTTTGGAATGCAGAATGGATTACGGCAATGTCAAAAAGCGGCGCGTTGTCTGGTAACCATCTTAATGAAAATGGGAACAATCCCCTGGATGGGTATTGATGCATCTAGGTTTGTTCTGTGACGTAGGTATAAGGATTAATATTAAATGTAGTTTTTTTGGAGGATGTGTATGGAATGAGGGAAACGAGCAACTGAGTGTGGTTTTGGGTAACAAGTGGTTTTTTTTATTTTAGGAGATTAAGAAATGAAAAAGATGAATTATGTTGCAACGATGGCAGCCATTGCGTTAATGGTTTGCAGTGCATTGGTAAATGCGGAAATTACGGCGGTCGTTGACGGTAATTTCGAAGCAGTCGGAGGTTGCGGTTATGGTAATCAAGCTCCCTGGGATACGGAAGGCTCCGCCTGGATAGGCGTCGGCACTATCTTTATGGATACAGATGCTACATACCCCACTATCGGCGAAGATCGCGGCCCTGGCGTCCTTGACCAGAACTGGTTGACCCTGTGGGAGATTCCTTCCGGGACAGCCAAGGCGTATCAAGACCTCGGCACGACGGAAGCCACGGGATTTTATGTCGCTCAGGCCATTATGCAGCGGCATTTGACTGCCGATTATGATATCTCGCCCTTTAAGTTCTGTTTACGCGATTCCGGTACAGACGCGGAACTCGCTTCTTCCGGATTGACAGAGCTGTTTTGGGTGGTTCCTGGAGCTGATCAAAGATCTCTAACGCCGCCTTATTTGCTGGCCGAAGTCACCTTCCAGGCGACGTCCGCTACGGCCTTGCGTGTGCAATTGGAATCTGTACCGAGTACGCTAAGTCTGGCCCGTTTGGGTGTTGATGATGTCCGAGTGGTGAATGAATTGCTGGGCGCTAACACTCCCAATCCAAATCGCTGGACAACGGGTGTATCTTATGCCGCCACGTTGAGTTGGACCACTGGTTCTACCGCCGGGATCGACGGCCACAATGTATATTTGGGCACGGATCCGGAACTTCTAACCCTGCAGAATGGCACACCCCTGGCGCTGGGCACGACTACATATTCTCCCACGCTTGCTAAAGACACGATTTACTACTGGCGTGTGGATGAAGTTGATTCAATCGGCAACGTTCTTGTAACCGGCAACGTTTGGGCTTTCCAAACGGAATTAAGCCTGCCGGAAATTGATACGCAGCCGGCCGATGCAGTTGGCGCAGAGGGCGGCAATGTTGATTTAACCGTTGTAGCAACGGACCCATTGAGTGGGATATTATCTTATCAGTGGTATATCGATCCGAATACGGCTAACCCGCCGGATCCTGATCATGACGACGAGTTGGCCAACGGCGCCGATTACTCTGGCGTGAAAACAGACACCCTGACAATTCTCGGCCTCAGTGAGGCGGACGCCGGAAAACTTTACTACTGCAAAGTCAGCAATGTCGCAGGAGATACCTTAACTGATACTGCTACAGTTAATTTCCCGCGATTGGTTTACTACTGGCCCTTTGAAGACAGTACTAATGACGCCAAAGGCCTCGCTACGCTTAATACCGCGTATGGCACTCCAACCTTTGGCGCCGGCGTGGTCGGCAATGCCCTGATCCTCAGTGATGATACGACAGGAAATAATGGCTCAGTGGCATATGATAACGTTGTTCCACTCTTTAATCCGGACACCTTAGCTCCTGTAGCTGCTGAGCGTGGACAGAGCACCATTAGTTTCTGGGCGAAATCGGAAGATGTCACATTGTTTGCGGATTCCTATTTCAGCAGGGATAACTGGAATTCTTTATGGTTTGGCCAGATTTCAGCTAGTGGCGGAATTCGTACCCGCTATTACCCCCAATTTGCAACAGGACATATCTTTGATCACAATCAAGATTTTGAAGCAGGACTAGTCAACGGTCAATGGTATCACATGGCGGTGCGGTATAGCATCGGTGAGGTCGCATTATTTATCGACGGTGTTCCTTTTGCAAAAATTGATTTAGGCCCTGGGGGCGGTGTAATTCAGTATGATGGGGCGCAGTTGTTTAATATTGGCAAGCATGGCAATATATCCTATTGGTTCTATGGCGCCATTGATGAATTCAAGATTTACAACTACCCGCTTTCAGACGCCGAAATCGCTCAGGAATACACTGATGGTTCCGGTGTTGCGGTTTGTTTGGATGCTGCCACCAATATCGTGATTGATGGCAATTGTGTGACTGATCTGGCCGACTTTGCGGCACTGGCCGCCGACTGGCTCAAGGAACACTATACCACTACGCCTTAATGTTAGTTTGGATGTAACGTTGTTTTGTTTACCGTACAAGCGGTAATATGTAAATTGTGTGTGCTTCAGGCCCGCACTTCGGTGCGGGCTTTTTTTTAGCCTGGGGCTTATAATGGAATCGTGAAGGATATGAAAGCCGTTGGAAAATATTTTATTATAAGCGGCGCAAAAGCTGCAAATATATTGAACAGGATTCAGTAACCATTATATTTTGAAGGATTAAAAAAAGCAAGGTTGTTCCATCTTTAAATATTTGATCCACCAACTCGAAACAGGAATCGAATTAGCTATGTTGAAAAAACAATTACAATTTTTACTAATCAGTATTTGCATAACGGATGCTCTCATGGCAAGCGTTGAACCTATACAATGTCGTTGTGAATATCGAACCAATCCCTTGGGAGTCGACTGCGAACGTCCGCGTCTGAGCTGGATTGTTTCCACCGATGATCCCGGCGCCCGGGGCATTACTCAGGTCGCTTACCGCATCATTGTCGCCGATAGTCCCGATAAACTCGCCCGTGACGAAGGCAGCCTGTGGGATACCGGTCGTGTCGATTCCAATCAAACCTTGCACGTCGAATATCAAGGGCAACCGTTGATATCGGGACAGCATTGCTGGTGGAAAGTTTGTGTCTGGACCACCTGTCTGCATGACACGGTCAATACCAATCCGAATATTCCAACGCCTTCGGCCTGGAGTGAACCGGCCGTCTGGTGTGTGGGTAAACTCAAGGCCGGCGATTGGCAGGCCCGCTGGATCGGCGACGGCCTGGCCGCCCGCGAATTTTCTCCTAATATCTGGACCCGTCCGGCAACCTATCTGCGTACAACGTTTAACCTCGACAAACCCGTTACCCGCGCCACTGCCTATGTGACCGGGCTGGGCCTGTACGAGTTTTATCTTAACGGCCAAAAAGTCGGCGCCGGGGTGCTCGCTCCGGAATACACCTGCTATGAAAAACGTATCCAGTATAGTGTTTTCGACGTTACCAGCCTGTTGAACGAATCAGATAATGTCGCCGGTGCGATTCTCGGCGACGGCTGGCACGGTAATACCTTCTTTATCGCTCCGCCGCCACCGAAACGTCCCTTCGAAGGCCGCAGGGGATTTTTCCTTCAATTGGAAATCGAATTTCAGAACGGCCGAAAAACAACGATTGTCACCGATGAAAACTGGAAATGCACCTCTGACGGTCCTATCCTCAGCAGTACATTGTATGATGGCGAGATGGTTGACGCCCGCAAGAACCTTGGCAATTGGACGTTCACAGGATATGACGACAGTAAATGGGTTCCGGCCGTCGTAGAGCATTTCAAGGGAGCACACCTTAATTGGCAACGCAACGAACCTCTACGCGTGGTCGAAGAACTCAAACCCATAGCGGTTTCTTCGCCCGAGCCGAATGTTTATCAGTTCGACATGGGTCAGAATATGGTCGGTGTATGCCGTCTGCGCGCCAAAGGCCCGGCCGGTCAAACCCTTTCAATTCGCCATGCGGAAATGCTCGATGAAAATTCTCGTCTATATACTGCCAATTTGCGCAGCGCCCGCCAGATGGACATATATATCAAAGCCGCCGACAAACCCGAAATGTTTACACCTCGCTTTACTTACCACGGTTTCCGCTATGTGGAAGTTTCCGGCGTCAAAGAACCCATGACCGATGATGATCTGACGGGGCTGGTTATATGCTCGGACGCACGACGAACCGGTGAGTTTGTCTGCTCGGATAAATTAATCAACCAGCTTATGCACAACATCTTCTGGACCCAGCGCGCAAATATGTATAGCGTTCCCACGGACTGTCCCCAGCGGGACGAACGCGCCGGTTGGATGGGCGACATCCAGGCCTTCGCCCAGACCGCTATGTTTAATATGGATATGGCCCCCTTTCTTAACAAATGGATGCTTGACGTCCGTGACGCCCAGGCTGATGACGGGCGTTTCGCCGACATGTCGCCGAATCCCGGCGACAGCAATACCCGCTGGTCCGGTGTCCCGGCCTGGGGTGATGCGGGCGTTTTTGTCCCTTGGGATTTTTATATCAATTATGCCGACCGGCGTTTGCTGGCCGAACACTTCGAAGCAATGCGGCGTTGGATCGATTATATCGACCAACAGAATCCCAATCATCTTTGGCAAAATAACCGCGGCCACGATTATAATGACTGGCTCAACGGCGATACCGTGATCGCCGATGGCTGGCCGAAAACCGGCGGGATGGTCCCCCAGGAAGTCTTCGCCACGGCGTTTTTTGCCCGCTCGACGCAGATTGTTGCCGACACCGCCTTCTTATTGGGAAATACTGAGGCTGAAAAACATTATCGCGATCTCTATGAAAAAATTCGCAGCACCTTTGTAAAAACCTATGTTGATAAAAATGGCGTTATCCAAGGCAACACTCAGGCGGGATATGCCTTGGCCCTGGCGTTTAATTTACTCGACGAATCCTCACAAAAACAGGTCGCTAAAAACATGTTCGAGAGCCTAAAGCCCTATAACGGTCATCTCTCGACGGGCATCCAGACGACCCATCGCTTTATGCTCGAACTTACGCGTCGCGGCTTCCATGAGGAAGCGGGCAAGATCATCCGTCTGACGACCTTCCCATCGTGGGGTCATACTATCCATGAAGACGCCACCACTATCTGGGAGCGATGGGATGGATATCTCACCGGCAGGGGTTTTCAGCATCCGGGGATGAATTCATTTAATCATTGGGCCTTAGGCTCGGTAGGAGAATGGATCTGGCGTAATCTCGCGGGCATCAATCCTGACGTTCTCCATCCCGCCTTCGCCCATTTCAATCTACATCCTCAACCAATTAAAGGGCTTAGTTGGGCCATAGGGAATTTCGACTCAATTCGCGGCAGGATCGTTAGCGATTGGAAAATCCAGGACGGCCGATTCCACTATAATATCACCATCCCGGCCAACACCACCGTCGATATTATATTGCCCGGAGCGATTGTTGCCGACGTTATGGAAAACGGCGCGCCGCTTAAACAATCGCCGGGCTTGACGCAAATCCAACAAGTGGGCGATGACGTCCATTGTATGGGAGCTTCGGGGAATTATATATTCACCTGGCCTATACAACGCTAGCAAACCAACGACTATATTAGTTTACTATTCTACAATATCGCGAGTTATACTTCGGACTTGAATCCGGCTTGTTTTTTTAAGATTGACTTTAGAACTATCTTGTTCATTATGGTATAAAACACAATGTTGTTAATATTATGAGGCGTTACATCGTTTAAAGGAAAAAGAAATGATACTTCGGTGCGATCATATTCATTTGAAATCTGAAAATGTGGAGGAAACGGCACATTGGTATTGCAGGATTTTTGGTGGAAAAGTTACCTTTCAGGGAGAATATAGCGGTTCAAAAGTCTTTTACGTTGATATAAACGGAATGAAATTCATTATTTTCGGAAAGCTTGAAAATGAGGATGAACCGGATTTAGCCTCGCTAAATTTAAGATACGGGCTTGACCATTTTGGTTTTGCCGTTGATGACATTGAGAAGACAATCAGTGAATTGCGGGCTGAAAATGTCAAAATCCTGGAAGACCCCATTACGATTCGGCCCGGTTTGCGAATAGTATATATTGAGGGACCCGATAAGGTTCGAATTGAACTAAGCGAAAGACATTGAGTTTTAAAATGGCATTTTGTCAGTAACCCTAAACGTACTCACCGCGGCCAGGCTTAAGCAGTACTATTCGTGTTTTCGGAGAATATGACATAACATGGCGGTTGAACAGCGCCGGATTGCCGCCATGTTCGGCAAATAATCCGAAGTGAGCGGGAATTGCAGTTTTTGCCTTACATAGTTTAATCAATTGAGCCGCTTCTTTTTCGTTTAGGTTGCCATAGGCTCCATTAATGCAGGGTATGACAATTTCAGGTTTTAGTAATTTAACTTTCTTGAAAACGCCATCATTTTGGCAGGTATCGCCTGTAATATAAATGTTTTTTTTACAACAACTGATGACAAAGCCTGTCGCATCGGGGCATAAACTGCCATGATCGGCCTTGCTAACGTAGATAAAACCGCCGGGAATTACTGTTTTCATGTCATGATGTATGAGCTTAAAATTTTTTCCGATGGTTTTGAAGTAAGGTATGCAACATTTGGGGGCGAGTATCTTTGCTGCTTTGTTAACTGTTAAAAACGCATCCATGCTATCCACGTCCA